>JAIBAV010000135.1 GCA_019695015.1 Chitinophagaceae bacterium | reverse complement strand
TCCATTAACCAAAATACATCAAAGAAGCCAAAAAGCTGCCGAAGCAGCCATATCTGCAGCACAAGATGGTAAGTTTTGGGAAATGCATAATGCTCTTTTTGCCAATAGAAGAAACTTAGGTACTACAACTTTAAAGCTACATGCAAAAGATGCTGGTATAAATAGAAAAGAAATGTTAGAAGAGTTGATGAATGGTACTTATGGGCAAAATGTACACGAAGATATTGCGTATGGTAAAAAAATTGGTGTTACAGAAATTCCTACATTTTTTGTTAATGGCGTTATGTTTTCTGGTAAACCATCATTCGAAAATTTAAGTAAAGAAATTATTGCTGCTTCTAAAAAAGTAAAGCCAGCAAAAAAGTCTAAATAAAAATTACAATAGGGTATTAGTAAGCATAGCCGTTTTTACACATGTTGTTTAAACGGTTTTTTAATACCATAACCTTGCTTGCGTTTTATTTAAATAGGTTAAAGCCTGATGGTTTAGTGGAGTTCTTTTTTCTTGTTTAAAAATTTTAAGAACATTTTTCCAGCCAATAAAAAAACCTTTTATATTAAAATTAGTTTCTCTTAAATATTGCAAACTCCACATAATTGCAGTAGTATAAAAATATCCAATTGGTAAATATCTATAGGCAACAATAGATTTGTTTACCCACATCATTTGTAATTTCTCCTGTTTGGGCTTTCTACCTAAAGGGCTTTCTTTATGCAGCATAATTATAGATGCATCGTACTTAATACAATATCCAAACTGTATAATTCTGTAACTCAAATCATACTCTTCCATACCATAAAAAAAAGCATCTGGTAAATTACCAGTTTGGTTTAATATTTTTCTTTTAATGGCATGTGCACCACCAGCAAAATAATAGGTATAAAATGTCGGCTTGTTTTTATATTCTCTAAAATTTTTATGAGGTAATGCATTTACTTGCATTTCTAAGTTTTCATAATATAATACCTTAAAGCTTACAATGGCTATTTCTCTGTTATCTAATCCTTTTCCTTCAAATGCTTTCAAAACATTTTCTAAGGCGTCTTCATTTTGCAACAAAGCGTCATCGTCTAAAAAAATCAATATTTCTCCTTGTGCAAATTGTAGTGCATAATTTCTTCCTTTGGTTACACCTAAATTACTTGGTGCATCATAATATTTAAAAGAAATTGTTTTTGAATTATCTGCAAATTCTTTCACTTTATTATAATCCACCGTTGATGCATTATTTACTACAATAACTTCTTCAAGTAAATCTGCAGCTTTGCTTAGTTTACTTATATTTTGCAATAATGCAAGTGTGTCATCTACTCTGTTATAAGAAATAATTATAAAACTAATTGGCTTCATGAAAAACAAATATAACAGATAATATTTTCTTTACTTTTTTTATAGCTACCATACAATAAAAAAGCTGCTTTAGGAAATTAAAGCAGCTTATAAAAAAATATTTTTAAAAAACTAATCGAAATTTTTGTTGGAATTTGCAGGTGCAACTTGTGCATTAATAATTTTACCAGCATAAGTAGCATCGAAAAAATTAACAAATGCTACAACCCTTAAATTAGCAGGGTTCATACCAGCAATACTTACTGTATGATTATAAGTTTTAATATTATTTTTGGTTTGGTCTGCAGTAACAATATCTTCTCCAAAAATACCTGTTGGTACAGCTCTAAGAACGCCATTGTGTACAAAACTTGTAGCTGGGTTACCAATACTATAATATGGATTACCAGGGTAAGAAGCATTACCGTGATAGTAATTAGATTGAGATAAAACTTTACCATCTTCTAAAACCATTACAACCAATCTTAATTTATCACTAATGTTTGCATCAAAACCTACTTTAGTTGTAATATTTAAATTAGAGCCACTAATTGTAGAGTTGATAGCTAAACCAAGTGGGCTTCTTTTTTGTAAAAATTCTTTAATATCAGTACTATCAGCAAAGCTATTAATATTACCATTGTCATTAAACTCTCTTGTTCTGTTTAAAAATACTGTAGGGAAGCTTGTAACTTTTGGGTTTAATTTGCTTCTTAAAGAAGATTCAGATGATAAAGCAAGTGCATCTCCATTATGAACACCAATAGTTATTATTTTATGATTATTAGCCATAAAATTCTCAAACTTATAGGTTAATCTTGGACACCAACCACACCAAGCACCAGTAAAATCTTCTGCAATAACTTTTGTAGAATATTGTGGGGCAGCAGCTGCATTTACAGTTAAAGTAATTTCGTTACTTGTAACAGTGCCTTTTTTTGCTGTTACTTTGTAAGTACCATGCTCACCCACTGAGAAAATTCTTGAATAACCAGCGCTACTATAATTGTTTAAATAAATAATTGTTTGTGCTGTTACATCATTTCCTGCTTGGTCGGTTACAGAAAAAGTTACTTTGTCAAATCCGTCTGCAGTTAAAGTAGATTTGTTGGCAGCAATTGTTAAGGATGTTATTGAACTTGTAGAACCACTACCTCCGCTACTTTTTTTGCCACAAGCAGTAAAAATTAAAGCACTGCTAATAAGTAATGTTGAATAAAAAAGGAAAAGTTTTTTCATTGTTTTTATTGTTTTTAGTATAATATTGTCCGCAAATTTATAATCTCAAAAGGTTTAACAATGATTTTTAAGAAATTTATTTTTCTAACATCATTTTTGATGTTTTCAACATTGATATTCAGTCAGGAAAACTTGAAGGAGGTTACACTCAAAGATGCCAAAGGAAATCCTATTCAGTTTTCAGAAGTTATTAAAGCAGATAAACCTGTAATTGTATCTTTTTGGGCAACATGGTGTGCACCCTGTTTACAAGAGTTAGAAGCGATAAATGATGTATATGAAGAATGGCAAAAAACTACAGGGGTTACATTGTATGCAGTTTGTATAGATGATGCAAGGTCTCAATCTAAAGCAGCCTCCATTGTAAAAAGTAAAGGATGGAATTATGAAATAGTGTATGACCCCAATCACGACTTGAAAAGAATTTTAAATGTTGTGAATGTACCCAATTTATTGGTATATTATAAAGGAAATGTTATATATAAACATAGTGGTTACTCACCAGGTAGCGAAGATATTTTATACGAAAAAATTAAATCGGCAATAAAAAAATAATACTTTAATTTTCAAATAAATGAAAAAAATTAGCATACTGCTTATAAGTGGTTTATTTGTTTTGAATGTAAGTAATGCTCAAGATAAACAAAATAAAAAAGAAAAAGTAAAAGTATCCGGTGCTGTAGAATCTAATGCTCAATATTATAATGAAAAAGATGACAAGTTGGGGTTTGTAGCACCTAATAACAGATTTCGTTCTAATAATTATCTTAAATTAAATGTATCCTATAAAGGATTTTCTACAGGAGGACAGTTTGAAGCTTATGCACCAGATGTGTTATTAGGTTATCCTGAAAATTTAAAGGGTAGTGGTTTAACAAATTATTATGTAGCTTATAATTCTAAAAAAATTAGTGCAACTATTGGCCATTATTACGAGCAATTTGGAAGTGGTTTAGTACTACGTTCTTGGGAGGATAGGCAATTAGGAATTAACAATGCTTTATTTGGAGCTAAAGTGCAATATACACCAACAGATGCTGTTAGTTTTAAAGCTATTTATGGTAAAAAAAGAGAAGCTTATTCTCTTAGCGAAGGTGTTGTTTGGGGAACAGATGCTGAGTTGAATTTTACTAAATTATTTAAACAAAATGAACAACAAAAGGGTAGTATTATAACTGGCTTTAGCTATGTAGGTAAACAAGAAAAATATACTGGTAATATTGCAAATTTTCCTGAAACGGTTCACCTGTTTTCTTTGAGAACAAGTTACCAAAAAAATAATCTTATATTAAATGCAGAATATGCCTTACATACTAAAGATGGATGTGTAAACGATTTAGGAAATGTTGTAAATACTAATAAATTTTTTAATGGTAATGTATTGCAGTTAGGTGGTACAGTAAGTGGCAAAAACTCTGCTTTTAATTTTACTTTAAGACAAGTGAAAAATTTTGGAATGTACACCGATAGAAAAGCTAAATTAAATCAGCTTTTATTGAATTATGTTCCTGCATTAACTGCACAACACCATTATTCTTTATCTAACATTTATGTTTATAATCCGCAAGTTAAATTTTCTTTTTTACCAGGTAATCTTTTAAATAATACTGGAGAAATTGGAGGACAGATTGAATGGTTAAAAACCTTTCCTAAAAAATCTAAACTAGGCGGTAAATATGGTATGTTTCTTAAAATAAACTTATCGCACTATTCTGGTTTAGCTTTTGATGGTACTGATGTAAATACAGCAAAAGTGTACAACTTTAAAGCAGCAAAAACTAATTTTAGAGATTTTAATATAGAAGTTAAAAAAACATGGAATACTAAAGTGAAAACCAATTTTTCTTTTATAAATATGTTGTATAACCAAAAAGCTATTGAAGGCTATGGTAGTGATAATATAAAAACCAATATATTAGTTGCAGAAGGTATTTTTAAATTAAAGAAAGGCCATTCTATAAAAGCAGATATACAACATTTATGGGCAGAAAATGATTATAGAGGAAATTGGGTTGCTGCCACATTTGAATATGGAATTGCACCAATGCTTAACTTTTTTGTTGCTGATATGTATAATTATGGAAATAGTGTTAAGCAAGTTCATTATTATAATGCTGGGGCATCTTTTACTAAAGGCACTTTTAGATTTATGGCTTCTTATGGCAGACAAAGAGAAGGATTACTTTGTGTTGGTGGTGTATGTCGTTTAGTACCTGCATCCTCTGGATTTACATTTACAACAAGCTATAGCTTTTAAAATAAAAGCATAACTACATAAAAAAACGAGGCTCCTAATTAAAGCCTCGTTTTTTATTTGAGCAAACTATTATTAATATCTTTCTAATTCAGAGAAAAAGAAATTGCTTTCAATAATTGCATTTTCATCGCTATCGCTACCATGTACAGCATTTTCGCCAACAGAGGCTGCATACTTTTTTCTGATAGTTCCTTCTTCGGCATTTGCAGGATTAGTAGCACCAATTAAAGTTCTAAAATCGGCAACTGCATTTTCTTTTTCTAAAATTGCAGCAACTATTGGTCCACTACTCATAAACTCTACTAATTCTCGATAAAAAGGACGTTCTTTATGAATAGCATAAAATGCACCAGCTTGCTCGGTTGATAGCTTAGTCCATTTCATTGCTTTAATGCTAAAACCAGCTTTTAACATCATTTCTAAAATACCACCTGTAAAACCTTTTGCAGTAGCATCGGGTTTAATCATTGTAAAAGTTCTATTACTCATTTTTTTTATTTTCAATTGCCGCAAAAGTAGTGTTATATAATTTACACCAAAATAATAGTTAACAGCTTTAAGATTTTATAAAGAAAATGAATAGTAATAAGTGGTATATCATCTACAATAAAGCAATTATTTCTTGCTGAATTTTTACTCCTTTATCATTATTATACCATTTTTGAAGAGCAATTTTTAAATCAGCCATTTCTAAACCTTCAGCTTTTAGTTTACTAAAATCTGCCTGGCAGTCTTTAGGTCTTGGTCCCCATTTAGTAATATCATTTCCACTTAAGTCTCTTATAATAAGTAATGGAATAGATTTACTGCCATTGGTTAAATATTTTTCAATTTCAGAGCCACTATCTCTCAGTTGTATTTCTAAAGTAATATTGGGGTTTAAGTTTGCCATCATTACTATAAATGGCACAGCATGTGCAGCATCGCCACACCAAGGCTCTGAAATTAATACCCAACGTTGTTTGGTTTGAATATTTTGAATTGTTTTTTTTGTTTCATCTAATAATTCACCTGTTTTTATCCAGCGGTTTAAACGAGACCAATTTAACTTGGTATATTCCATAAACTCAGGATCGTTATATGGTTCTTGCAGATTTTGTGTATTGTTTAAAATGGTTTCAAAATACTGTAAATAGTCATTAAAATGCATAATTGTTATTTTATTTATATAAATCAGGATAATTAAGTCTTTATAAATTATTTGCAAATAAATAGAATAAAACTGAACATACGTGTAACAAAAGTTACAACATATTTTGTCATACAAACAAAAACTCTCAATAGTTTATATTGAGAGTAGTTTATAAATTGAATTAACTTAAATAATTTAAATAAAAATTCCAGCTAAAGTTGCAGAAAGGTAAGAGGCCAAAGTACCGCATAACAATGCTTTTAAGCCAAGCTTCGCTAAATCAGTTCTTCTATTAGGTGCAATTTCTCCAATACCACCAATTTGCATACCAACACTGCTAAAGTTAGCAAAGCCACAAATTGCAATACTTACAATTAGTAATCCTTTTTCGGTAACTATAGGAACTGTTTTACCTGTTAAGTTGGTAAAAGCAACAAATTCGTTTACTGTAATTTTTTGACCTAGTAGGGTAGCAGCACTTTGTACATCTTGTGCAGGAACGCCCATTGACCATGCCATAGGATAAAATATTTTACCAAAAATATAATTTAAACTTAAGTCGAAATTAGCACTAAATAAATGACCAGTTTTAAGTAAAATATAATCAACACAAGTAATTAAAGCAATAAAACCTATTAGCATTGCAATAACATTCATAGAAATTTTAAAACCATCGCTAGCTCCATGAGAAATGGCATCAATTAAATTAGTATAATTACTTTTTACTTCTAATTTTACTTTACCCATAGTTTGGCTTTCTTCTGTTTCGGGAAAAACAATTTTAGAAATAACCAAAGCCCCTGGTGCAGCCATTAAACTTGCAGTAATTAGTTTAGGGGCTAAATCCATACCAGCAGCAGCACCCATATTGGCATACACAATTAATATACTACCAGCAATACAGGCAAGGCTACCACTCATACTTGCTAATAATTCACTTTTAGTCATAGTTGGTAAATATGGTCTTATCATTACCTGTGCTTCAATTTGACCAACAAATGCACTAGCAACATTACTTAAAGCTTCAGCACCACTTACTTTCATAATAAAATTCATTGCTTTAGCTATAATTGCAACAATACGTTGCATAATACCTGCATGGTAAAATATTGCAACCAATACACAAACTAGAATAATAGTAGCAGTAACATTAAAGGCAAAAATAAAACCGCCTTTTACATAGTTGGCTGCTGTACCATCGTACTGTTGAGTCATTATACCACCAAATACAAAAGATGCTCCTTCTCTTGCAAACTTTTCAATTTTTTCCATTCCATGACCTAACATTTGAAAAAATCTGGTAACTGGTGGAACTTTAAAAATTAGTAATGCTATTGCAACCTGAAGTAAAATACCACTAATAACTAAACGATAATTAATTCTTTTTTTGTTGTTGGAGAATAAAAAAGCAATTCCTAAAATAAGTACTATACCTATTAAGCCTTGAAATCTTTCCATAAGAAATGTTGGTTGTTAGTTTTGTTTTAATAAGATTGAAAGATAAGATAAAATAAAATAT
>JAIBAV010000061.1 GCA_019695015.1 Chitinophagaceae bacterium | reverse complement strand
TTTTTACAATAATTTTTTTAAAACAATTCTTATTACTGGTTCTTACTTTTCTTAAAAAATGAAATAAATAAATTTGGTTACTATTTTTTTTGTGTAGTTTTATATTTTCATTAATTCCCTAAAACATGAAAAAGATATTCAAATTTATAGGGTATTTATTTGCAATTATAATAGTACTACTTGCAACAGCAGTTGCTTATATAAAATTGGCACTGCCTAATGTTGGAAAAGCTACAGATTTAAAAGTTGAATTAACACAAGCTAAAATAGATAGAGGGCAATACCTGGCTAATCATGTAATGGTTTGTATAGACTGCCACTCAACAAGAGATTGGAGCTTATTTTCAGGACCAATTGTGGCAGAGACAGAGGGTAAAGGCGGCGAAATTTTTGATGAAAAATTGGGCTTTCCTGGAAAATATGTTTCTCCTAACCTTACGCCTTACAAATTAAAAAGTTGGACTGATGGAGAAATTTTTAGAGCTATAACAAGTGGTGTTACCAACAAAGGCAAAGCATTATTTTCTTTAATGCCTTATCATAACTATGGCAAACTAGATAAAAATGATATTGAAGCTGTAATAGCATATTTAAGAACATTAAAGCCAATTGAGAGTACACAGGAAAGTTCTACATCCAATTTTCCAGTGAATATTCTTATTAATACTTTTCCTTCAAAACCAAATTTTACCACCATACCAAATACAACAAATACTATTGAATATGGCAAATATCTTACTACTGCTGCAGGTTGCTATGATTGCCATACCAAACAAGAGAAAGGAAAATTTGTTGGAGATGATTATGCAGGAGGCTTTGAATTTAAGTTTGCCGATGGGACAATTGTTAGGTCTTCCAATATCACATCAGATAAAGCAACAGGGTTAGGAAGTTGGACTGTAGAAGCATTTGTAAACAAGTTTAAAGTTTATGAAGATTCTACTTTTGAATTACCAAAAGTAAACCCAGGTAATTTCCAAACTGTAATGCCTTGGACGATGTATGCAGGAATGAAAAAAGAAGACTTAGCTGCTATTTTTGCCTATTTACAAACAGTAAAAGCTGTAAACAATACTCCGGAGAAATTTACTTCTGCTAAATTAATTAAGAACTAACAGTTGTACTGCGTTTTTTATGCTTTCTCTTCTTTTTGGGTTTATAATATAAGAAGTAGAGTAGCAATAAAAAATAGATAATTGCTGCAGCTAAAAATGCAAGGGTTAATTTTTTATTACCCAAATCTAGGTAAAAAAAACCAACAACAGCAAATACTATACTTTCTATAAGAAAAACAATTTTTACGCTATTGCCAAATATTTTTTCTAGATTTTCTATGGAAGCTGACACTAAAAGAAACAGAATGGAGAAAAGCAACAATACAATACAAAAGCTAAACTTTTTGTACTCAAACATTTTGAAAGCAATTGGCAACAGTATGCTTCCAGCAATAAAATGACAGATTATTTTAAATCTATCGTTCTTCATTAATTGTATTTTGCTTTATATTTTAAAATGCTTACCCATACAACTCTAAATGAATATCCTTTTTATCATATCCTAATGCAATAATTCTTTCTTTAGCCTCATCAATCATATTTTTCCAACCACACAAATAAAAACGAGCTGGTTGTTTATTTTGTTGTAGCAAGTTTTCATAAACACCATGTACATACCCTTTATATTCTCCTTGTTTAATATTCTCCTCTCTTGAAAAAACAGGATGGTAATAAAAGTGAGGTAATTTTTCTTGCAAGGCTTCTAACTCTGCTCTATATAAAACATCTGCATATTTTCTGCATCCATAAATAATATGCAGGTTTTGGTGTGGTATATTTTTTTGAAAAATATTATTTACCATTGACCTAAAAGGGGCAATGCCTGTGCCTGTGCAAATAAGAAAAATATCTTTATCAATATTCTCTGGTAGTACAAATTTGCCTTGTGGGCCACGCAAAGTAAATGTTGAGCCAACTTCTATATTATTGAAAATATAAGTTGTACCTAGACCTCCTTCTAACAATACAATAACTAATTCAATTACGTTGGTACCATCTGGAGAAGATGCAATGGAGTAACTACGCCAACGCTTATTTTTTTGTTCGTGAATGGGTAAATCTAAAGTTACAAACTGTCCTGCTGTAAATTCAAAGTTAGATAGCTCTTCAATTTCTATCCAATACCTTCTTGTATTAGCAGTTTCTTGTTCTATCTTTATTACCTTACCGATTCTCCATGGTTCAAGCATGGTTATATATTTTGACACAATTTATGTTACAAATTGTTTTTATACAACTATTTTATTTTTATTTTATAAAACTATTTTTTGGCAATAAATAAAAAGACTCCTATATTATAGTTTCTTTTAAATTTTATGAAAATGAAAAACTTATTTATCATACGACACGCCAAAAGCAGTACTAATTTTTTAAATAATAACGATTTTGAAAGACCATTAAATGAACAAGGAATAAAAGATGCCGCTTTGATGGCTAAAAAACTTTTAAGTAAGGGAATTATTATAGATGGAATTGTTACTAGTACTGCAATTAGAGCTGCTACTACAGCAAACTATTTTGCAACTGCTTTTGCAATTAATAAAAATAATTTTTGGAATGAACCAACGCTTTATAATGCCAATAAAAAAACTTTTTACACCATTATCAATAATTGGCAATTTACATTAAACAATATAGCTATTTTTTCTCACAACCCAGGTATAACTCATTTTGCAAATAGTGTTACCAATTCAAAAATTGACAATATGCCGCCTTGTGGTGTTTTTGCTATAAAAATTAATTGCAATAAGTGGCAAAGTTTTGAAACCTCAGAAAAAAAATTTTGGTTTTTCGATTGCCCGGAAAAAATATGGTAACAAATTTTTATTGAGAATACATTTCAAATAATTTTATACACTCTATAGCTTCTTTTACATCATGCACTCTTAAAATATTGGCTCCATTTAGTAAACAAATTGTATGTAAAGCAGTGGTACCATTAAGTGCTTGCTCTGGTGTAACTCCTAATGTTTTATAAATGGTTGATTTTCTTGAAACGCCTATCAATATTGGTTTCTCTAAAATAGAAAAAACAGACAACTCTTTTAGTAACTGAAAATTATGTTGAATTGTTTTACCAAATCCAAAGCCTACATCTATAATTACATCTTTTATTCCCGCTTGTTTAGCTTGATTTATTTTATCTATAAAGAAAGATAAAACTTCTTGTGTTACATTATCGTAAATAGGATTTTGTTGCATGGTTTGTGGTGTACCTTTTATATGCATACACACATAAGGCACATTCATATTAGCCACAGTAGCCATCATATTTTTATCAAATGTGCCACCACTTATATCATTAACAATAGATGCTCCTGCCTCTACTGCCTTGCTTGCAACTGTTGCATTATAAGTGTCTATTGATATGATTAAGTTGCTAAATTTTTTTTTAATTGCTTCTATTACATTTACTGTTCTTCTCAATTCTTCCTCTACTGTAATTGGAAGGCTATTTGGTTTGGTAGATTGGCCACCAATATCAATTATTATAGCTCCCTCTTGTACCATTTGCTCTACCTTAAACAAAGCAGAATCTATTGAGTTTTGTTGGCTATTGGTATAAAAAGAATTAGGAGAAGTATTAATAATACCCATTACTATAGGTTTAGTTATAGTAAGCAATTCTCCCTTACAATTTAATGTAAACATTCAAAAAAAATTTTATTAAAGATAGGGGCAAATAAAAAAAACTTCTCTAGTAAATAAAGAAGTTTTTGTGCCCAGAACAGGAATCGAACCTGCACATCATTGCTGATACCAGATTTTGAGTCTGACGCGTCTACCAGTTCCGCCATCTGGGCATTTGATGGGTTGCAAATATAATAGCATCAATGCAAACCTGCCAAAATTCGGTTAAGGTATTTTTTCTTGTAATAAAAATCTTTTATTTGCAACAACTCTTCTCTCGAATAAATAATTTCTTTACAATTTTCCAAAAGGCTTTTAACAGGTTCATAAATGCTTGTTTTAAAATTATTAATTTCATTAACCACAAGGTTTACTTTACTTTCATCCTGTTCTAATTTTGCATCTAATAATTGCTCATTCAAATCCATTACTTGCATTAAAAAATTAGGTGGTAGTTTGTATTTCTCTTCATCTTCTATTAAATTGTTTAATTCTAATATATACTTCAATACTGACTCTTGATTGTTTAAAATTTTATACGCTTTATTAATTAAGGCAGATTGTTCTAATGCATATTGTTGTTCATCTTGTGTTGCTTGGGTAAAAAAATCTGGATGAAATTTCCTACTCAATGCATAAAACTTATTTTTTACATCAGATAAATTGGGATTAAAGGAAATTGGTATATTAAATAATTCAAAATAATTCATACATAAATTTATATCAGCAAAGTTAAACTTACAAGGTTGTTTTAATTTTTGATTTGCAAAATTTATATTACTTGCTGTACAAAATAGTTGGAAGGGAAATAATTTACAAAACTAGATTCCCTTTCGAAAATACCATATACAGTGCTTCCTGTACCACTCATACTTGCATAAACTGCACCTTGTTGGTATAAGTTAATTTTAATTTTCTCAATTGCAGGGTACTGCAAAAAAATATTTTTTTCAAAGTCATTTACTAAATCTTCTTTCCAGGTTTCTATTGGTTGATGAATAATTTCTGAAACAGATTTTTGAGGCTTTATAGGTTGTATAGTAGAAAATGCTGTTGCTGTATTAATATGAATTTGAGGATTAACAATTACAAAATAGTAGTTACTTAAGCTTAAATTAATTGGTTGCAACTGCTCTCCTCTTGAAGTTGAATAGCAAGGTGTATTTATAATAAAAAAAGGGCAATCGCTACCTAATTGTAAAGCAAAATTTATTAATTGGTTAGTAGTTAATTGCAGTTGAAATAACTTATTCAGTAATTGCAAAGTAAAGGCACCATTGGCACTGCCACCACCTAAGCCTGCACCTGTTGGTATGGTTTTATGTAAGTGTAGCTGTATATTGGGTAGTTGTGGAAAGTTTAATTTTAATAACTGCCATGCTTTTGAGCAAATATTTTGAGATGAATCTACATTAATTGGTATGCCAGTTATTGTAAAGTTATTTTCTTTTTTGTGAGTAGGTAAAATTTCTAAACAATCTTTAATCATTAATGGATAAAAAATTGTTTCCAGGTTATGAAACCCATCTTCTCTTTTACTAATTATATTTAAGCCTAAATTAATTTTGCAATTTGGAAAAACTATCAAAATGATACTTATTAATGATTAGGTAACTAAATAGTTTTTTATTTTCTTTTATTTATTTCATCTCTTATAGCAATAGCTTTAATATAATCTTCTTGTTCTAAAACATCGTTCAATAAATTTTGTAATTCTTCTAAAGTAAAATTGCTAAAATCATTACTACTTAATGTTTCATCAGTTGTAATATTTTCTATTGTTTTCTTTTTAGTGCTGCTTTCATCTAAAACTATACCAGCACTATCTATAACATTACTTGTTGTATAAATGGGGCACCCAAATCTTACAGCTAATGCTATTGCATCGCTTGTTCTACTATCAATTTCAATTGTTTCATTGGTTGAATAACAAATTAATTTAGAAAAAAATATTCCTTCTTGCAAATCATGAATAATTACTTCTTGAAGCGATACTCCAAAAGCAGTCATAAAATTTTTCATTAAATCGTGAGTGAGAGGCCTGCTAGGGTGAATACTTTCTAAAGCAACTGCAATTGCCTGAGCTTCGAATGCACCAATTACAATTGGCAAACGGCGTATTCCACTAATTTCTCCTAATACTACTGCATAAGAGTTAGATTGGGTCATACTATGGCTTAATGCAATAATTTCTAATTCAATTTTCTTCATAAATAAAAACAGTTTACCCTTGCTTGGTAATAAAATTCCAGTATCAACAAAATTAAGGTGTTCTATTGTTTAACCAAGTAGTATTTAAGGCTTATTAAATTCAAGCTGTTCTTTTTTTAGTCTTGAATCAAAAAAGTAAGTACCCAAGGGCACAAAAGCTGAAATAAAAGCATTTATTAATTTGCTAAATTTCCATTTATGTTCTTTGGCAACTAATAGTGCCAAAGTAATGTACGTTATAAACAAAATTCCATGTATCCAACCAACAATTTTTACTGCCAAAGGCTTCATCCAAATATATTTTAATGGCATTGCAATAAGTAATAATAATAACCAAGATGCTGCCTCGGCAAAGCCAATTATTCTTAAAGCAGAGAGCTTATTTTTTAGCATAAGATGTTAGATTTTTTGTTTAAAATGTTTACTTAAGTGTAGTATTAGTATTCTTCTTTGTTACGTTGGTCTTCTTTTTTATTTCTCTTTTCGTTTACTTTATACGGATCAAATTTCTCAATTTCTTTTTGCTCCTTTTTAGAAGGTTTTTTATCTTTAATTGGCTTAGGCACAGGAGGATTGCCAATGGTAGGATCAACACCTGTCATATCTACACTATAATCAAATAATTTGTTTACATGTATCCATCTTCCATCTATCCATCTAAATGCTTCAAAATCTCCATCGGGTATAAGCGTATTTCTATTTTCTGGTTTTTTTTCTTCGCTAATTAAATGGTCAAAAACAATGGCACCAATTTCATCATCATAAGTTAATCTTGCTCTTGCATCCTTTTTGTATTCTAAACAAAATCTAAAAGCAGGTTGTGCAGGTTTTAATTCATCGTTAGGATATTGAAAATATCTACCACCAAAAACAGGATGTCCTTCTTTATTAAATGTTACAACTTCAATCCATTTCTTATTACTTTTTTCATTATTCTCATCTAAGCCTAATAAAGTATAATATTTCTTATTATTAAATGTGGTAAGAATAATTTTATAGTATAAAGCTCCCACCCATCTTGTTGTATTTCTGGTGGAATCTACCGGGTTTTCCATATCATCGGATGCATCAAATAATGGAAATAATTTTAAAGAGCCATCGGGTGTATTTATTTGTATTGCACCTTTTTGACGAATGGAGCTATAATCTTTTACTAATTGCCAAGTAAATATTTTAAAGCTACTATCTGGTGCATATAGTTTTGAAATGGTATTAATAGAATCGAAATTATAATAAAATGAATAGGTTGTTTTTAATGCTTTTACCAACCCTCTTGTAAAAAAACTATCTGCCCTATATCTGTCTATAGCTTCCTCAGCCATAATCATATCTTTTGAATAAGTTGTAATACTTTTTTCTAATTCTTGTAATGTATTATAATTTTTATGGGTAAGCTTTTGTGCCTTGGTAGCAATACAAAAACAAGTACTAAGAATTAAACAAAAAATTTTCATGAAGTTAAAAAAATAGAATACTAAATTAGTTTATTGTTTTTACTTTACTAGTAATAAAAATTAAATGTTTAAACTTTAAGTTTTCTTTATCATAACCCGAGATTTGAAATGAAAGTTGAAAGCTAATTTTTAAATGTTAATTTACACCTCTATATATTTTTTTATTACTTTATAA
>JAIBAV010000137.1 GCA_019695015.1 Chitinophagaceae bacterium | reverse complement strand
GTCTTACGCCTGCAAGTAGTTTTAAGTGTGCTCAATTTAGATATATAGAAATATTTTGTACGAGGTTATAAAATTTCATTAACGAAGAAGGTAAGAAAAGATTAGGCCCCAACCCATCTGTTGAAGAATATTTTGAACATATTTATTGGAAAGATGCAGGATTAAACAGGCAAACAGGAAAAAAATCTTTAACTCTACAACTTTTCGAAGAAAAATATTTATCTAGTTTTATTGAGCTTGCCAAAAAAGTGCAGGGTAATACCTTAGAAGAAAAAATAAACAAACTCCCTAATGTGTCTGAAGCATTTACTAAAAAAATGAAAGAATTTGACCATTTGTATAATGTAGAATGGCCAATTGTTCATTTACAAACTGCACAGCATTATTTAGATAGTAAAGGAGAAAATAAAGCAGCAACAGGTGGCAGCGAATGGAAAAAATACCTACACCCTCAATATCAACAACGTAAATTTTTTCCAACTATTTGGAGTGAGGAAGAAAAGAGAAATTGGGGAAAATAATTTTAAATTTTTCAAATGAACACTTCTTTAGATATCCTACAAATAGAAAATTACACTAAAGAAGATTTATTAAAATTTATTAATAATTTAATTCATCACGATTTTGAAAAACTTGTTTTTCTTCTATACAGAATTGATGTTGCAGAAGAAAAAATAAAAAACTTATTGAGCAATAATCATACAACTAATGTGGAAGAATTAATTGCTAATGCAATAATTGAAAGAGTGATGGAAAAAAAGATTTCTAAAGAAAAATATAAACAACAAAACCATATCTCAGAAGAAGAGAAGTGGTAAGCTAATATTTACTACAATTATTTATTAAGTTTAAGTGTATTAATATACTTTCGCAACATAAACATTTTTACCATGAAACTTGTTTCTTATTTAAAAGATGGACACGACCAATTAGCATTTTTAGTGGATAATTTTTTGTTTGATTGTGATATGGTGCACCCCGAATTACCGGGCAATATGAATATGTTTTTACATTATTGGGATGATATGTACCCTATTGCACAAAAAGTAGATGCAGCAATAAAAGCAGGCAGTATTAGTAAAGATAGAGGTATTGATATAAGCACTATACAAATAATTGCTCCAATACCATTTCCAACAAGTTGTAGAGATGGATATGCTTTTAGACAACACGTTGCAGCAGCCAGAAGAAATAGAAAAGTTGATATGATTGCAGAGTTTGATCAATACCCTATTTTTTATTTTACAAATCATTTAAGCATACAAGGCGAAGGAAATATTTATTGTATGCCTGATCATTTTGAGAAATTAGATTTTGAATTAGAAGCAGCAATTGTTATTTGCCGCCCTGGCAGAAATATACCTGCAGAAGAAGCAGATAAATATATTGGTGGTTTAATGATTATGAACGACATGAGTGCAAGAAGGTTGCAAATGGAAGAAATGTTGTTAAACTTAGGGCCCGCCAAAGGAAAAGATTTTTGTACCGTAATTGGTCCATGCTTAGTTACTTTAGATGAGTTGGAAGCATTTGAAATTCCTGCAAAAGAAAACCATGTTGGTAAATCATGGAATTTAAAAATGAAATGTTGGGTAAATGGCATTCAAGTAAGTGAAGGAAATGTTGGTGATATGGATTGGACTTTTGCAGAAATTATTGAACGTTGTAGTTATGGTGTAAATCTTCACCCAGGAGATGTAATTGGTAGTGGAACAGTTGGCACAGGCTGTTTTTTAGAACTTAATGGCACAGGTAAACTAAACAATCCAAATTACCAGGAGCAATGGTTGCAAGAAAATGATGTAGTAGAAATGGAAATTGAACAAATAGGCTTATTAAAAAATACAATTGTAAAAGAAGAAAGCTCATTTTCTATTTTAGCCAAAAAGAAATTACCTTAATTTAGTACAAACTACATAGCTAACTTATTGCTAATATTGCAATAAGCATGAGTACACCTTTGCAAATATTACAGCAATATTGGCATCATCAAACATTTAGAGGCGAACAAGAAAAAATTATTGAAGCAGTTTTAAATAAAAACGATGTTGTTGCTTTATTGCCAACTGGTGGTGGCAAATCTGTTTGCTTTCAAGTACCAGCAATGCTAATGGATGGTTTGTGCTTAGTAATTTCTCCTCTTATTGCATTAATGAAAGATCAGGTTGAAAACTTAACCAAAAAAAATATACCTGCAGCTGCCATTTATAGTGGGATGAGTTTTTTTGAAATTAATAAAATACTTCAAAGTGCTACAGATAACAATCTAAAGTTTTTATATATTTCACCTGAAAGAATAAATACAAAATTATTTCAGCAATGTATTCATCAATTAAATATTTGTTTAGTTGCAGTAGATGAAGCACACTGTATTAGCCAATGGGGCTACGATTTTAGGCCATCCTATTTAAAAATTGCAAAAATTAAAGAGCAATTAAATAGTGTGCCATTTATTGCTTTAACTGCAACTGCAACTACTGTTGTAAAAAACGATATTATTGACAAATTACAATTGAAAAATGTAATAGTTTTTAAACAGTCTTTCGAAAAATCAAATATTTCTTTTTCTGTTTTTAATGTTGATAGTAAAATAAATAAAGCAGTAGAAATATTGAATAAAGTACAAGGAAGTAGCATTATTTATTGTAAAAACAGAAATGAAACAAAAGCAATAGCAGAACAATTATTAAAACAAAATATATCTGCCAATTTTTATCATGCTGGTTTAACGCAAGAGGAAAGGAGTGTAAGACAAAATAATTGGATAAAAAATAAAAGCAGGGTTATTGTTTGTACAAATGCTTTTGGAATGGGTATTGATAAACCAGATGTTAAAACGGTTATACATTTTAATATTCCAGATTGTATAGAAAATTATTATCAAGAGGCTGGCCGTGCAGGCAGAAATGGTAGTAAAGCTTATGCTGTTTTGTTGTATCAACTATCCGATGAAATTGAATTAGATACTTTAGCAGAGGTAAAATTTCCTGCAATTGAAACAATTAAAGAAGTGTATCAGCATATTGCTAATTATCTTCAAATACCAATTGGCATTGGCGAAGGCAATTATTACAATTTTGACATAATTGATTTTTGCAACAATTTTAAATTAGATGTTGTACAAGTAATTAATATTTTAAAATATTTAGAGCAGGAAGGTTTTTTTGCTTTTTCAGAAAATATTTTTATACCTGCAAAAGTGGTTTTTACATCAAATAAACAAACTTTAAATAGTGTTGAAAACAGATACCCTCATTTAGATTTAGTAATGAAAACCTTGCTTCGTACTTATGAAGGAATTTATGAAAATAATGTTTCAATTAATGAAAAATTGATTGCAAAAATTGCAAGACTATCTTACGATACAGTATTTTCTAATTTAAATACATTACATACATTGGGCATAATTAACTATATGCCACAAAAAGAAACACCTCAATTGTATTATATGTTAAATAGGGCACCTGCAAATGGATTATTTATCAATTATTCCACTTATCTACAAAGAAAAAAATTATATAAAGAAAAAATTGAAGCCATAAAGCAATATGTACATTTAGCAGAAACTTGTAGAAGTAAATTTATTGCAAACTATTTTGGAGATAAAAATGTGAGCAATTGTAATTGTTGCGATAATTGTTTAAACCTTAAAAAGAACAAATTATCTCTCAAAGAATTTGACCAAATTGAAAAACTAATATATCGGGTATTGTCCAATAACGAATTACCACTAAATACTTTGCTACAACAGTTGTCTAATTTTAAAAAAGAAAAAGTTTTACAAGTAATTACATTTTTAGAAACAGAAAAATTAGTATCCACCAGTAGTACAGGTATAATTACTTTAAATAAATTATAATTTTAAAATCATTTTTAACCATCTTAATTTTCCTTTAAATGGAGGATATTTTATGTTAGGGTCAAACCAGGTTGCAGATTTTAAAACAGGTTTGGCATGTGTAAATGTGTAAAATGATTTTTTTCCATGATAGCTGCCAATGCCACTTAGGCCAATGCCACCAAATGGTAAATGATGGTTAGTGAAGTGATATGCAGTATTGTTAATACACCCCCCACCAAAAGGAATTGCATTTATCCAATTCTCTTCTTTAGTTGTAGAAGAAGTAAAAATATAAAATGCTAAAGGGGTAGCATTCTGCTTTATTATTTCTACAGCTTCAGATTGCGTTTCAAAATCAAATATGGGTAGTATTGGGCCAAAAATTTCTTCATGGTTTATAGGGGCATTAGTGGGTATTTCTTGCATTATTGTTGGTTCAATGTAAAGGCTTTCTTTATCATACTTTCCTCCATAAATAATTTTTCCTTGTTGTAAAAAACTTATTAAAGTATTGAACCTTTTTTCGTTAATTATTTTTCCATAATCTTTGCTTAAGGCTGCATTATTGGTATAAAAACTTTGAATAGTAGAAATCAATATTTCTAAAAATTTAGCTTTTATTTTTTTATGAATCAAAAGGTAATCTGGTGCTATACAAGTTTGCCCAGCGTTTATAAATTTTCCTATTACAACTCTTTTAGCAGCAATTTTTAAATTGGCATCATCTTCAATTACACAAGGGCTTTTTCCACCAAGTTCTAAAGTAACAGGTATTAATTTTTTGGCTGCCATTTCATAAATTAATTTTCCTACACTTGTACTACCTGTATAAAAAACATGGTTAATACTTCCTTCTTCTATAATAGTAGGTACAATTTGTGCACCATCACCTTGCACTAAATAAATATAATCTTCCGAAAAAATTTCTTTAACTATTTTCTCCATAATTAAAGAAGTAGCATTTGCAAACTCGCTAGGTTTAACTACTACACAATTGCCAGCAGCAATTGCTCCAACTAAAGGGTTAAAAGCAAGTTGAAATGGATAATTCCAGGGAGCAATAATTAAAACAATGCCTAATGGTTCGTAATAAATTTTACTTTTTCCGGGCAAGTTCATTAAATTGGTGCTAACTTCTTTGGGTTGCATTAAGCGTTTTAGTTGCTTAATAAAAAACTTAATTTCATTTTGTACAATAGCTATTTCAGAGGCGTATGCTTCTGCTTCACATTTACCTAAATCTGTATGAAGGGCTATTAATATTTCCTTCTCATATTTTTTAAGTGCAAAAGAAATTTTTTTTAATTGTTCTATTCTAAATAGATATTTTTTTGTAGCCCCTGTATTAAAATAATTTCTTAAATTTTGTAGTTGTTCTTTCATATATTAAATATAATAACACAAGTTAATCATACATTTTAAAATAAAGTTCATATTTGTAATTATTAATGGAAGATATTTTATATACCGACGATTATTTTATGCAACAAGCTTTAAAGGAAGCAAATAAGGCTTTTAATGAAGATGAAGTGCCTATTGGTGCAGTTGTAGTTGTAAACAATAAAATAATTAGTAAAGGGTATAACCAAACAGAAAAGCTAAATGATTGTACAGCCCATGCAGAAATGATTGCACTAACAAGTGCATTTAATTTTTTAGGTGCTAAGTATATTCCACAGGCATCTTTATATGTAACTGTTGAACCTTGTTTAATGTGCTGTGGTGCTTTGTATTGGAGTAAACTTGCTAAAATTGTTTATGGTGCAAGTGATGAAAAAAGTGGAGGACTAAGATTTTTTAAAAATAATGATGGAGAAATTCTTACAAGCAAATGGCCTTTTCATCCTAAAACAAAATTGATAAAGGGAGTTTTAGAAAACGAATGTGAAATGCTTATGAAAACTTTTTTTAAATTAAAGAGGTAATAATAATTTTTTAAAAAAATACATCTTCAATTAAAAAAAACTCATGGTCTTTGTTTTTATTTAACTGTACCGACAGTACATCAAATTGAAATTCTTTCCAACAGGTATTTAATTCTAAATAGGCTACTGCAGCTTTCTTCAATGCATTCATTTTAACTTGGTTAATGCTTTCTTCCGGATAACCAAAATTGCTGTTGGTTCTTGTTTTAATTTCAATAAAATGTAGCTTATTTTCTTTGCTGGCAATAATATCTACTTCACTTCTTTTATACCTCCAATTTCTTTCCAGTATAAAATAACCTTTTAACTCAAACCATTTTGCTGATAAATCTTCGCCTAAATTACCTATATTTTTTGTGTTTAATTTCATTATGTTTGAGCAGAATAAAGTTATACAAAACAAATGAACGATAAAATTTTTAAATTAAAAGGTGTTGTTCAACATTATGCATGGGGAGGGTTTTCTTTTATTCCTAATTTATTAAAATTAAAACCAACTAATCAACAACCTTATGCAGAGTATTGGCTAGGTGCACATACTTCAGCCCCTTCTGTTGTAGTTAATAAAAATATTTCTTTACTTGAATTAATTAATCAAAATCCAGAAAAAATTGTAGGGCAAGAAGTAGTTAAACAGTATAATGGGTTACCCTACTTATTTAAAATTTTAGATGTTCATGAAATGTTAAGCATACAGGTTCACCCAAACAAAGAAGAAGCTATAAAAGGTTTTGAAAAAGAAGAGCAGGCAGGAATACCTATTAATGCAATTAACAGAAATTATAAAGACAAAAATCATAAGCCAGAAGTTATGATTGCATTAAGTGAGTTTTGGTTGTTACATGGCTTTAAAGAAAAATCAGAAATTGAACAAACTCTAACCAACCATTTAGAGTTAAATTTATTGCTTCCAACCTTTAAAAAAGAAGGAATAAAAGGGCTATATAAAATTGCAATGGAGCTGCCTCAAGAGCAGGTAAATACTATTTTAAAACCAATAGTAAAAAAATCTATTTTTAATAAATCTCAAAATTTAATTAATAAACATAATACAGAGTGGTGGATTGCAAAATTTTATGCAAATAATAGTACTGAAAATTTAGACAGAGGAATATTCTCTATACTACTTTTTAATATTGTTCAACTGCAAAAAGGAGAAGCAATATTTCAGGCAGCTGGAATACCACATGCATATTTAGAAGGACAAAATGTAGAGTTAATGGCCAATAGCGATAATGTATTAAGAGGTGGATTAACTCCCAAACATATAGATGTACCTGAGTTATTAAAACATACTTTATTTCAATCTATTCAACCCTCTACCATAAAACCTCAAATTAATGGTAACGAAAAAACTTATTTATGCCCGGTACCAGATTTTTCTATTAGCATCATTTCATTAAAAGTAGGCGAAAGATATTCTTCTCACACTTTTTCTTTTGAAATATTATTAGTAATTGAAGGTGCCATAATAATTCAGGGGTTAGAAAACAACATAATAAAACAAGGAGAAGCCATTGGAATTGTTGCTGATACAAACTACACTTTTACTGCTACGGGAGATGCAATTATTTTTAAAGCATTTGTACCTCAACCTTAAAATTTTCTTTATTCAACAAATCTCATTTGAAACAAACGTTATAACGCCTTATTTTTGTAAAAATTTTTCACTATCATGAAAATTAATCGTTCCGTTTTATTTACAGTTGCAATTATAATTTTAACTGTAGTAGTAAAGTTTATTTGTGCCCCAATATTAAGTTTAAGTGGTATTTCAACCGTTATTGCAGTAGCATTGTTTGCTGGCATGAGCATTCATAAAAAACAAAACACCTTTATGTTGCCATTAATAGCATTAATTGTTAGTGATATTATAATAGAAGTATTGTACCAGTTTAATTGGTTTCAGTTTTCGGGTTTTTATAAAGGGCAAATATTGAATTACGGTTTATTATTATTAAGTGTACTAGTTGGTTGGGCAATTAAAGGTAAAAGTATTCTATCCATTGGTTTAGGCATATTTGCTGCTTCTACCATATTTTTCATCTTATCTAATTTAAGTGTTTGGTATTTTGGAACCATGTACACAAAAGATTTTAGTGGTTTAATGCTTTGTTATGAAAGTGCTTTACCATTTTATAAAAACCAATTAATATCTACTGCTATCTTCTTGCCTATAATTATGTTTGCTTATAACTATTTTATAGAAAAGAAATACCGTGTAGCCGTATCACATTAGTAATAAAATATTCATTCATTCAATCCTGTAATTTATTACAGGATTTTTTTATTTTAATATATTGATTATTAATCAATTAATAATAAATTTGGATGAATTAAAGCATTATTTTTATCTATTGGACAGATAATTTTTTAAAATAAATTGTATAAAATTGATTTTTTTTCAAAAAAACTTTGCACAGTAACTCTAAAGCCCCTACTTTTGCAACCCCAACGGAAAATTGGGTTTTAGTATGTCTCAAAGAATTAGAATTAAATTACAAAGCTACGATCACAATTTAGTAGATAAATCTGCTGAAAGAATTGTAAAAACAGTTCGTAGCACAGGAGCCGTAGTAACCGGTCCTATTCCTTTGCCTACACGTAAAAGAATATTTACAGTATTACGTTCACCACACGTTAACAAAAAAAGCCGTGAGCAGTTTCAATTGTGCACACATAAACGCTTGTTAGATATTTATACTTCTACTTCAAGTACTGTAGATGCATTAAGTAAATTAGATTTACCAAGTGGTGTTGAGGTGGAAATTAAGGCATAACAAACGGCGTTTTTCGTTTTACGCTAAATAAACGAACAGTTCTTATAAAACAAATATTTATCTCTCAATTCGTACTACGAAGAAAAGAGCTCTGAAAAATAAAAGTCCTAAAAATTTTATTATCAAAATATTTAGGAAAAACATATAAACAAGCCCTTCGAGGTTTGTTTACTATCGGTACTTCCCCTTTCTTAATTTAAGAAAAACAAAGGAAAAGGTCGGTAGCAAACAAGGATTGAATTATGCTTTTCATCAGCATAATGTCCTTTATAACCTCAGCGGGCACAAACCGCAAAACGATGAAAGGAATTATTGGAAAAAAAATTGGGATGACTAGCATCTTCTCTGCCGATGGTAAGCAAACAGCTTGTACCATAATAGAAGTTGCTCCTAATGTTGTTACACAAGTTAAAACCATCGATACAGATGGTTACAATGCACTTCAGCTTGCAATTGGTGATAAAAAAGAAAAACATGCTACAAAAGCAGAAATTAATCACTTTGCTAAAGCTAACACTCCAGCTAAACAATTTACAAAAGAATTTCGTGATTATTCTTTAACTAAAAACCTAGGCGAAACAATTACTATAGACATTTTTGAAGAAGGTGATAAGGTTGAAGTAGTTGGTACAACTAAAGGTAAAGGCTTTCAAGGTGTTGTAAAACGTCATGGATTTAGTGGTGTGGGTGAAGGAAGCCACGGTCAACATGATCGTCAAAGAGCACCAGGTTCAATAGGCGGTTCTTCTTATCCTTCTAGAGTTTTTAAAGGAATGAGAATGGCAGGCCGTATGGGAGGCGATAGAGTAAAAACTAAAGGTTTAGTAGTATTAAAAGTATTTCCAGAAAAAAATTATATTCTAATAAGTGGTTCTGTTCCAGGACACAATAACTCAATAGTTTTAATTCAGAAATAATCACTCTTTAATTATTCTTACAATGCAAATAGATGTTTTAAATATAAAAGGTCAAAAAACAGGTAGAGTTGTTGAATTGCCAGAAGATGTATTTGGTGCAGAGCCTAATGACCACGTTATTTATTTAGCAGTTAAACAATACTTATCTGCTAACCGCCAAGGTACACACAAAGTAAAAACACGTGCCGAAGTACATGGTGCCAGTAGAAAATTACATAAACAAAAAGGAACTGGTGGTAGCCGTAAAGGAAATATTAGAAACCCTTTATATAAAGGTGGGGGTACTATTTTTGGACCTAAACCTCATGGCTACTCAATTAAATTAAATCGTAAAGTAAAAGATTTAGCAAAAATTTCTGCACTTAGCTATAAGGCAAAAGAAAATGCAATTTTGGTGGTAGAAGATATCAATTTAGATTCTCCTAAAACAAAACAAATTGCAGAAGCTATGAATGCTTTAAATGTTGCTGACAAAAAATCAATATTAGTATTAGGAGAGTATAATGATAACGTTTATTTAAGTACTCGTAATATACCTAATGTTGCTAGCACATTATTAGCAGATATGAATACATACGATATTGTAAATGCCGATGTAATAGTATTAACAGAGAATGCTGCAAAAATTTTTAGTGAAAACGAAGTAGCTACAGAAGCTTAAAATAATATAATAATCGTTTCAATTTAAATACAATGAAACTTACAGAAGTATTAGTAAAACCAATTTTAACCGAAAAGGCAAATGCACAGCAAGAAAAATTGCGTAGATATGCTTTTAGAGTTAATAAAAAAGCAAATAAGCTTGAAATTAAAAAAGCTATTGAACAATTTTATGGCGTAACTGTAACAAATGTTAATACAACAATTGCTGCAGGAAAAAATAAAACACGTTATACCAAAGCCGGCTTTATTGAAGGGAAAAAAGCTGCTTACAAAAAAGCATTTGTAACAGTAGCCGAAGGGGAAACAATAGATTTATACGCAAACATTTAATTATAGCTAACGAAGCTGAAAAATTCGTTTATAAAAAAGTAAAAACATGGCATTAAAAAAGTTTAAACCAGTTACAGCAGGCACACGCTGGAAAATTGGTAACGCTTATGCAGAAATAACAACTAATAAACCAGAAAGAAGTTTATTAGAACCTGTTAAAAAAACAGGAGGACGAAATGCTCAAGGTCGCAGAACAATGAGATATATTGGTGGTGGTCATAAAAAGCATTATCGTATTATAGATTTTAAACGTAATAAGCAAAATATTGCAGCTACTGTTGTATCAATTGAGTACGATCCAAACCGCACTGCATTTATAGCATTATTAAACTATACCGATGGAGAGAAAAGATATATTATTGCTCCACAAGGTTTACAAGTTGGTGCAACCGTAATTAGCGGTAATGAAGCACCTCCAGAAATTGGCAATGCATTACAAATGAAAAATATGCCTTTAGGTACAATGATTCATAATATAGAAATGCAACCAGGCCAAGGTGGTAAATTAGTAAGAAGTGCAGGAGCCTCAGCTCAACTTACCAACAAAGAAGAAAAATATGCAGTTCTTAAAATGCCAAGTGGTGAATTAAGAAAAGTGTTAATCAACTGCTTTGCAACGGTAGGTGTTGTTTCAAATAGCGATCATAGCTTAGAAACTGCAGGTAAAGCTGGTGCAAATCGTTGGAAGGGAATAAGACCAAGAGTAAGAGGTGTTGCAATGAACCCAGTTGATCACCCAATGGGTGGTGGCGAAGGTAGAGCATCAGGTGGTCACCCTCGTAGCAGAACTGGTAAATATGCAAAAGGAGAAAAAACAAGAACAAAAGGAAAAGGCAGCGATAAATTAATTATTCAACGCCGAGATGGTAAAAAATTAACAAAATAATTTAAAAGTTAAAATATTCTCTTTAATAAGAGGAAAATAAACAAAATAACAATATGGCTCGTTCAATTAAAAAAGGACCTTATGTTGATGCTAATCTTGAAGGAAAAGTATTAGGCATGAATGACGGAAAATCAAAAAAAGGTGTAATAAAAACCTGGAGTAGAAGAAGCACAATTACGCCAGATTTTGTTGGCCATACCTTTGCAGTACATAATGGCAATAAATTTATTCCAGTTTATGTTACAGAGTTTATGGTAGGGCATAAATTAGGAGAATTTGCACCAACTAGACACTTTAAAGGACATTCTGGAAGTAAACAATAAAAAATTAAGAATTGAGAACTATGAATCAAGAATATTTAAACTCATAATTAATTCATAACTCATAACTCATAACTCATAACTAAATCAAATGGAAGCAGTAGCTAAATTAAATAATTACCCTACAGGGCCACGCAAGATGCGTTTGTTGGCTGATGTTATTAGAGGTATGGAAGTTGAAAAAGCCTTGGCTATATTAGAGTTTCATCCGCAACATAATGCAATGCCATTAGCAAAGCTATTAAAAAGTGCTATTAATAATTGGGAACAAAAAAATAATGGCGAAAGTGCTGCTAATAGTGGGCTTGTTGTAAAAACTGTTTTTGTAGATGGTGGTAGAGTTCTTAAAAGAATGAGACCAGCACCACAAGGCCGTGGGTATAAAATAAGAAAACGCAGTAATCACGTAACAATAATTGTTGACACTAAATAAACCAAAAACAAAATTCAAAACTTACACCACTTAATTAATGATGAAGTTTTGAAACTTGTAATCTAAAATAATACTATGGGTCAGAAAGCAAATCCAATTGGCAATAGGTTAGGTATCATCCGCGGATGGGAAAGTAATTGGTATGGCAATAAAAAAGATTTTGCCGGAAAATTAATAGAGGATAATAAAATCCGTACTTACCTAAATGCTCGTATTAACAAAGGTGGTATAGCTCGTATTGTTATAGAGCGTACACTAGGTAAATTAATTGTTACCATACATACAAGTAAACCAGGTATCATCATTGGTAAAGGTGGTGGTGAGGTTGATAGAATTAAAGAAGAGCTTAAAAAGCTTACTGGCAAAGAAGATGTACAAATTAATATTTTAGAAATTCGCCGCCCCGAATTAGATGCTCAAATAGTAGGAGATACAATTGCTCGTCAAATAGAAAATCGTATCAACTTTAAAAGAGCAACTAAAATGGCTATAGCCTCTACACTTAGAATGGGTGCAGAAGGAATAAAAGTAAAACTTAGTGGCCGTTTAGGAGGTGCCGAAATTGCACGTAGCGAAGAGTTTAAACAAGGACGTACTCCATTACATACTTTTCGTATGGATATTGATTATGCCAATGTATTTGCACAAACTGTTTACGGTAAAATTGGTATAAAAGTATGGATTTGTAAAGGAGAAGTATTAGGAAAAAGAGATTTAAATCCAAACTTTATCAGTGGCAAAAATGAAAATGCCGGATCTGATAGAAGAGGAGGAGATAGAGATAGAAGAAGTGCAGGTGGAGAAAGAGGAGACAGAAGAGGAGGAAGAGGAAGAAACTAATTTGATAAAATGCACCAAGCAAGTTTATCAAGCATTAACAAAAAAATATTCAAATAGCAAAAGATGTTACAGCCTAAAAGAAGCAAACACAGGAAACAACAAAAAGGTCGTATTCGTGAAGTTGCCAAACGTGGTACTTCTATATCATTTGGATCTTATGCTCTAAAAGCTTTAGAGCCAATATGGTTAACAAACAGACAAATTGAAGCTGCCCGTCAAAGTATGACACGTGCAATGAAACGGGAAGGTAATGTTTGGATTAGAGTTTTCCCTGATAAAATTATTACACGTAAACCAGCCGAAGTAAGGATGGGTAAAGGTAAAGGAAACCCAGAATTTTGGGCAGCAGTGGTAGAACCAGGACGTATCATATTTGAAGTAGATGGCGTATCTGAAACAGTAGCAAAAGAAGCAATGGGTTTAGCATCACAAAAATTACCAATAAAAACAAAGTTTGTAGTAAGAAGAGATTTACAAGCTTAAAATAATAAAAGTAGAATGTTATGGCAACTAAAAAATTCGACTTCAATAAAGGCATAAAAGAAATTACCGAAGCAGATTTAAAAGCTCGTATAACCGAAGACTCTCTTAGGTTAAAAAAGCTAGAGTTTGCTCATGCTATTTCTCCTTTAGAAAACCCAATGACAATACGTGGGTTAAGAAGAGATATTGCACGTTTAAAAACAGAATTAAAACTAAGAACCTTAGCTTAATTGATTAGCTAAAGTTAATATTAATTTTTTAGCCCAAAAGGCTATATAAAAGCTAAAAGCTTAAAAAAATGGTTGAAAGAAATTTGCGTAAAACAAGAGTTGGGGTAGTTACCAGCAACAAAATGACAAAAACTGTAACTGTTGCTGTTGAAAGAAAAGTAAAACACCCTATTTACGGTAAGTTCGTAAAAAAAACTACCAAATTCCATGCTCATGATGAAAAAAATGAGTGCACAATTGGCGATATTGTAAAAATAATGGAAACACGTCCATTAAGTAAAACAAAACGTTGGAGACTGGTAGAAGTAGTAGAAAAAGCAAAATAAATAATTTCCGATTTGAGATTTGAGATTTGTAATTCAATTCTGAATTCTAAATATCAAATCTGAAATTTCAAATTTCAAATTTATAAAAAATGATTCAGCAAGAAAGTAGGCTAAATGTAGCTGATAACAGCGGAGCAAAAGAAGTACTTTGTATTAAAGTACTAGGAAATAGTGGACAGGATTATGCCCATATTGGCGATTTAATTGTAGTAACTGTAAAAGATGCAATACCTGCAGGCGGTATTAAAAAAGGTACCGTTTCTAAAGCAGTAATTGTACGTACAAAAAACAAATTACGTCGTAAAGATGGATCTTATATCCGTTTTGATGATAATGCAGTAGTGTTATTAAACACCTCTAACGAGCCAAGAGGTACTCGTATTTTTGGCCCAGTTGCCAGAGAATTACGGGATAAAGGTTATATGAAAATTATTTCATTAGCACCAGAGGTTCTATAAATAATTGCCCAAAGCAAATAGCTGTAAGCATAAAAAAAATTAGTAAGTATTCGCTTTTAGCATAAAGCTATAAGCATTAAGCATACAAAATATGAGTACAAGATTTACACCCAAATTTAACATCAAAAAAGGCGATACAGTAGTGGTTATTGCTGGCGATGATAAAGATTTGAAAAAGCCACGTAAAGTGCTAAAAGTAATTGTTGAAAAAAGCCGTGTGGTTGTAGAAGGCGTTAATATTATTACAAAGCATACTAAACCTTCTGCACAAAACACTAAAGGTGGTATCATTAAAAAAGAAGCACCAGTTCATATTTCTAATGTAATGTTGTGGGATGCTAAAAAAAGTGCTCCTACTAAAATAAAACGTTCAAGAGAAAGTGGCAAATTAGTGCGTATTTCTAAAAAAAGCGGTGAAGTAATTTAATTCATCTGGTTTAAAAATATAAATTATGAGTACTATAAAATATAAACCTCGTTTGGCAGATAAGTACAAGAATGATGTTGTACCTGCTTTGGTTAAAAAATTTGCATACAAAACAGTAATGCAAACACCTAAACTAGAAAAAATTTGCATCAACCGTGGAGTAAATGGTGCTGTAAACGATAAAAAGTTAATTGACGTAGCAATTGGCGAGTTAGAACAAATTACTGGTCAAAAAGCTGTGCCAACATTAAGTAAAAAAGATATTTCGAACTTTAAACTACGTAAAGGAATGCCAATTGGTGCAAAAGTTACCTTACGTGGAGAAAAAATGTACGAATTTTTAGATAGATTAGTTTCTGTAGCATTACCTCGTGTACGTGATTTTAAAGGCATTAGTGATAAAGCTTTCGATGGCCGTGGTAACTACACTTTAGGTATAACAGAGCAAATTATTTTTCCTGAAATTGATATTGATAAAGTAAATAAAATTACAGGTTTAGATATCACTTTTGTTACATCTGCTCAATCTAACGAAGAAGCGTATGAACTTTTAAAAGAGTTAGGCTTACCTTTTAAAAATGCAAAAAAAGATAATAACTAAATAAAAAGTGCTGTTACAAGCTACATTTTAAACAGAAATTGTAAAACAATATGGCAAAAAAATCAATCGTTGCTCGTCAAACAAAACGAAAAGCTCTAGTAGCAAAGTTTGCAGAAAAAAGAGCAGCATTAAAAGAAGCAGGAGATTATGCAGCTTTAGATAAACTACCTAAAAATGCATCTCCGGTACGATTAAAAAATCGTTGCCAATTAACTGGTCGTCCTAAAGGTTATATGAGATATTTTGGTATATCTAGAGTAATGTTTAGAGATATGGCTTTAAATGGTAAAATACCAGGTGTTAAAAAGGCAAGCTGGTAACAACAAAAAATCTCTTTGTAGAGTAACAATTTGAAACAATATTTAAGAACTGATTTAATTTAATACAAATGGTAACTGATCCTATAGCAGATTATTTAACAAGGATTCGTAACGCTCAAATGGCGGGTCATAGAATAGTAGAAATTCCTGCTTCAAATTTGAAGAAAAGAATTACTGAAATATTGTATGAACAAGGATATATTTTGAGATACAAGTTTGAAGATGATAGCAAACAAGGTATAATTAAAATTGCCTTAAAATACGATGCTTCAACCAAGCAACCTGCTATTCGTAACTTAGAAAGAGTTAGTCGACCTGGTTTACGTCAATATGCAAAACCTACTGAAATTAAAAGAGTAATTAATGGCTTAGGTGTTGCAATTATTAGTACATCAAAAGGTGTGTTAACAGATAAACAAGCTAAAGTACAAAACGTAGGCGGAGAAGTACTTTGCTATATTAGTTAATATAAAATTTTGTAAAGTAGGTTTGATAATAACCACTTTACATTAACAATATGAAGACAATTTAAGCTTACTATACGGTAGCTGAACACTTCTAAAATTATCAAAATTGTAGTATAAAAAAATAAAAATAAGATTATGTCTCGTATAGGTAAACAACCCATTTCAATTCCTTCTGGTGTTACTGTTAGCATTGCAAACGGTAACGTAGTAACTGTAAAAGGCCCAAAAGGAGAATTGAAAGAATCTATTGACCGTGATATTGCTATTGAGGTAAAAGATGGTCAAATATTAATCACTCGTCCAACCGATCAAATTCGCCATAGAGCATTACATGGCCTATATCGTGCCTTAATCAACAATTTAGTTAAAGGCGTAACAGACGGTTATAAAAAAGAATTAGAATTAGTAGGGGTTGGTTTTAAAGCAGCTAACACAGGCAACACTTTAGATTTAGCTTTAGGATACTCTCACAATATTATTTTTGAAGTGCCTAAAGAATTAAAAGTTGCAACTGCTACCGAAAAAGGTAAAAACCCAATTATAACTTTAGAAGGATCCGATAAACAACTTATTGGTCAAGTAGCTGCTAAATTAAGAAGCCTACGTAAACCAGAACCATATAAAGGGAAAGGGGTGAAATTTGTAGGTGAAGTATTAAGAAGAAAAGCTGGTAAATCGGCTGGTAAATAATAAAATTTTATAAAAATATTACCGGCAGAATCGGTAAGTAAAAAATAAAATCATGAGTAGTAACATTAGTAATAAGCAAAAAATTAAGTATCGTATTCGTAAAAAAATTAGCGGTACGGCAGTAAAGCCTCGTTTAAGTGTTTTTAGAAGCAATGCAGAAATTTATGCTCAATTAATTGATGATAACAATGGCGTAACATTAACTGCTGCTGCAAGTACAGATAAAGAAATAGCTGCACAAAAAAGTACTAAATCAGAAAAGTCTAAACTAGTAGGTCAAGCTATTGCACGTAAAGCAATAGAATTAGGTTTATCTACATGTGTTTTTGATCGTGGTGGTAATTTATATCATGGTCGTATTAAAGCAGTTGCTGAGGGAGCAAGAGAAGGAGGCCTTAAATTTTAATAAATAAATTTCAAATTAACAATAATGTCTAAAGTAAGCGATAATAAAGTAAAAGCCGGCGGCGACATGGAATTAAAAGAGAAAGTAGTTGCCATTAATCGTGTAGTAAAAACTACAAAAGGTGGTCGTACATTTTCTTTCTCAGCACTAGTGGTTGTAGGTAATGAAAATGGTGTAGTTGGGCAAGGATTAGGAAAAGCCAAAGAAGTACAAGAAGCTATTACAAAAGGGATTGAAGATGCTAAGAAAAATTTAGTAAAAGTTCCCATCATGCGTGGTACTATACCTCACGAACAGTTTATTAAATCTGGTGCAGCTAAAGTTTTAATTAAACCTGCAGCTCAGGGTGCTGGTGTAATTGCTGGTGGTAGCATGCGTGCTGTTTTAGAAAGTGCTGGTTTTACAGATGTTCAAGCAAAAAGCTTAGGCTCTGCCAATCCTCATAATGTGGTAAAAGCTACTATTAAAGCACTAACTGCATTAAGAGAGCCAGTTCAGGTTGCTAAAAATAGAAATATTAAATTAAGTAAAGTATTTAACGGATAAATTAAATTGAAGGCAAAAAATTAAAACTAGTTACGTTAATTTTTTTAAACTTCTAAAACTTATTTAAAATGGCAAAAATTAAAATAACTCAAATTAAAAGCGGTATAGATAGAACTGAATTACAAAAGCAAACTTTAATAGCTTTAGGTCTTAGAAAATTAAATGCATCTAAAGAGGTTGAAGCTACACCCCAAATATTAGGAATGGTAAATAAAGTAAGCCATTTAATTAAAGTTGAAGAAATAGCTTAAAATATTAAATGTTTGAACTAATAACTCAAACATTTTATTATTTCATAAATTATCATTGCGAGGGGTGATACCCCGTAAGTCCAAAATCAATAAAAATAACATGAAATTACATTCTTTAAAACCTGCAAAAGGTAGTACACACAAAGAAAAAAGATTAGGCCGTGGTGAGGCAAGCGGTAAAGGAGGAACATCTACAAAAGGAAATAAAGGAGGCCAAAGCCGTGCAGGTTACCAACGTAAAAATGCACACGAAGGTGGTCAAATGCCTATTCAACGTCGTGTACCTAAACGCGGATTTAAAAATATTAACAGAGTAGAGTACCAAGTGTTTAACTTAGGTCAAATTGAACAATTACAAGAAAAATACGCTTTACCAGAGTTTTCATTAGAAAATTTATATGTTAATGGTTTAATAAGCAGAACAGATAAAGTAAAAGTATTAGCAACCGGTGAAATAAAATCTAAACTAAACTTTAAAATAAATGCCATTAGCGATAAAGCGAAAGCAGCAATTGAAGCTTTAGGCGGTACAGTTGAAATTGTTAAGTAATTTTCAGCTATATTGCACGACACATTTTAAAATGTGTCTTTTTGATTTTATGTATTAACTGTTTCAATCGAATAATCAAGTGAAAAAACTAATTCAAACTATAAAAAATATATGGAGCATTGAGGAGCTAAGAGGCAAAATCATTGTTACATTATTATTAATTTTATTATACCGTTTTGGTACACATATTGTTTTACCAGGGTTAGATGCAGCAGCCTTAGAGAGCATTAAAGCAAGTAATAAAACCGAAGGTTTGTTAGGTTTGTTCGATGCATTTGCAGGTGGTGCCTTTTCACAAGCTTCTATTTTAGCTCTTGGCATCATGCCTTACATTTCTGCTTCTATATTTATGCAATTGATGGCAATCTTAGTTCCTCAATTACAAAAAATTCAAAAAGAAGGAGAAAGTGGCCGTAAAAAAATAAACCAGTGGACTCGTTACCTTACTGTAATTGTAACTGCTTTTCAGGCAAGTGCTTATATTGCTTATTTAAATAGCACCTATTCAGCAGCAATTATTCCTGCTTATGCAAGTTTCTTTCCATTCTCTACTGTAATTATACTTACAGCAGGTTCATTGTTTGTAATGTGGCTTGGCGAAAAAATTCAAGATAAAGGCTTAGGCAATGGTGCTTCTATCATTATCATGGTGGGTATCTTAGCTAGATTGCCTATAAGCATTATTCAAGAGTGGACTGCAAAAGGTGAGAAAGGCGGTGGCGGATTATTAATATTTTTAATTGAAATAGCTGTATTTATTGCAGTAGTTGTAGGGCTTGTTTTACTTGTTCAAGGAGTTAGAAAAATTCCGGTAAACTATGCAAAACAAATTGTTGGTAATAGACAGTTTGGTGGAGCAAGACAATTTTTACCTGTTAAAGTAAATAGTGCTGGTGTAATGCCTATCATATTTGCTCAGGCAATTATGTTTTTACCTACATTGGTTTCATTTACAAATTTAGATTCTAAAGAAGGTATTGTTAGAATATTTAATGATCATACACATGTTGTTTATATGTTGGTGTATGCTGTTATGGTAATTGGATTTACCTTTTTATATACTGCATTAATTTTTAATCCTAAACAAATTGCCGAAGATTTAAAAAGAAACAATGGCTTTATACCTGGTGTAAAACCTGGTCAGCCAACTGCAGATTATATTGGCTCTATTATGGATAAAATTACTTTACCAGGAGCTATATTTTTAGCATTTGTTGGTATTTTACCTGGCTTTGCAGATAGACTAGGTGTAACCCAATCATTCAGTACATTTTTTGGAGGTACTAGTTTATTAATTATGGTACAGGTAATTTTAGATACTTTACAACAAATAGAAACTTACTTATTAATGCGTCAATACGATGGATTAATGAGTAGTGGTAGAGTGATGGGGCGTCAAAGTTCTAATAGTAGCTTACCAACAACAACTATTTAATTTTTAAGTTATAAATATACTAGAAACCTGTTGGAGTAATATCTAACAGGTTTCTTACTTTATATCAAATGACATTAAGACCCAACGGTATGATAATTTATAAAACAGAAGCAGAGGTTGCTTTAATGAAGCAATCAGCATTATTGGTTAGCAAAACACTTGCAGAAGTAGCTAAAGTTTTAAAACCCGGAATGAATACTTTAGAAATAGATAAAATGTGTGAGCAATTTGTAAGAGACCATCATGCCATTCCATCTTTTAAAAATTATAAAAATACTTATCCCTTTTCTATTTGTGCAAGTGTTAATGATGTTGTAGTTCACGGGTTTCCAAATACTACTCCTTTAAAAGAAGGGGATGTAGTATCTATTGACCTTGGTGTAATATTAAATGGATGGCATGGAGATCATGCTTATACTTTTATTTTAGGAGAAACTAACAACGAAGTGTTACAACTTGTAAAAGTTACCAAAGAAAGCCTCTACAAAGGAATTGAAAAAGCTATTGTAAACAACAGAATTGGCGACATTGCATTTGCAATACAAGAACATACAGAAAAAAAACATGGCTATGGAGTTGTTAGAGAATTGGTTGGACATGGTTTAGGAAGAAGTTTACACGAAGACCCTCAAATTCCTAATTATGGGAAAAGAGGCGAAGGGCCAAAGCTGAAAGAAAATTTAGTAATTGCAATTGAACCAATGATAAATATGGGAACAAAAGATGTGTTTACTGATGAAGATGGCTGGACTGTAAGAACCAAAGATGGTAAGCCTTCTGTACACTTTGAACATGATGTTTGTGTAAAAAGAAACCAAGCTTTAATACTATCTGACTATACTTTTATTGAAGCTGCTGAAAAAGCAAATACTAACTTAAATACAAGTTATTATTAATTTCAATTTTGCTACCAGCATAAAAGCCTAATATAAAATGCTAAATGTAGAGGATGATGTTGTTTTAGACCCTTATCATTATAATGAAATAGCCACTATTTCAAATAAATTTTTAACTGGTATGGGTTGCTGTAGTATAAATGATGTTGCCCCTTTGCTAACATTTATTCTTTCTACAGATTATAAAAAAGAATTTTCAAAACAAGAAGTAATAATAAAATTGAAATCTTTTTTTGAACAACGCATAGGCTTTCAAAATTTTTCTCACACAATTGAAAATATTGATTTTGATATTAATGAAGGAATGGATGGCTATGGTTTGGCTGATGGTATTGTAAACTATAATACAACGCTAGATAGTGCAATAATAAACTCAGAGAATATTCACTTTAAACTATTTTTCATTTACGAGGAAAAGAATTGGAAAATATTCTTTTTTAAATTTCCAGAATTTATTTGGTAAAATTCAGCATCTTTTATGTATAAAAAGAAAATAGTTGCATAGCTAACTATTTTTTCCTTAGCTTTGTTTTCATACAAATAGAATAATTTCTTTTTGAAAAAATGTATAAAAAAATAGTATGAAAAGAAGTATAACAAAAGTTGCCGTTTTAGGTAGTGGGGTAATGGGTAGTAGAATTGCTTGTCATTTTGCAGGTATTGGTGTACAGGTTTTGTTATTAGACATACAACCTAAAAAAGAAGAAGGTAAAAAACATGAACCTAATAAAATTGTAAATGATGCATTAGCAACTGCATTAAAAAGTAATCCAAGCCCTATTTATACTGCAGATGTTGTAAAAAAAATTACTACAGGAAACTTTGAGGATAACATGAAAGATATTGCTACTTGCAATTGGATTATTGAAGTGGTAATAGAAAGGCTTGATATTAAACAAGGGGTGTATGAAAAAGTAGAACAGTTTAGAAAACCAGGTACATTAATTACTTCCAATACATCGGGCATACCTATTCATTTATTATCACAAGGAAGAAGTGATGATTTTAAAAAGAATTTTTGCGGCACACACTTTTTTAATCCACCACGTTATTTAAGATTATTAGAAGTTATTCCAACACCCGATACAGACCCATCTGTGGTTGATTTTTTAATGCATTATGGCGATTTGTTTTTAGGAAAAACTACCGTATTGTGTAAAGATACACCTGCGTTTATAGCTAATAGAATAGGTGTATTTAGCATTATGAGCATTTTTCATTTAATGGATAAAATTGGTTTAAGTATAGATGAAATAGATGCATTAACTGGCCCAATAATTGGTCGTCCAAAGTCAGCAACTTTTAGAACAGCCGATGTAGTAGGAATTGATACTTTGGTAAAAGTTGCCAAAGGTGTTGCAGATAACTGCCCTAATGATGAAGCTAAAGAAATATTTACAATACCAAGTTGGTTAGATAAAATTGTAAGCAATAATTGGTTAGGAGATAAAACTAAACAAGGTTTTTTCAAGAAAGTAAAAACGCCTGAAGGAAAAAGTGATATTCAAACTCTCAATCTTTCTACGTTTGAATATGAACCAAGAAAAAAACCAAAATTTGCTACACTTGAAACTGCTAAACCAATAGATGATTTAAAAACGAAATTAAAAGCAGTAAATGCAGGTACAGATAAAGCAGGAGAATTTTACAGGCAGTTTCATTATGCTTTATTTTCTTATATCTCTCATCGTATTCCAGAAATAAGTGATGAAATATACAGAGTAGATGATGCTATGATGGCTGGCTTTGGCTGGGAAATTGGAGCATTTGAAAGCTGGGATGTTTTAGGTGTAGCTAAAATGGTTGAATTGATGAAAGCCAATGGTAATAAGGTTGCTACATGGGTTGAGGAAATGTTAGTAAACGGATTTACTTCGTTTTATAAAGTAGAAAATGGTAAGCGTTTGTATTATGATATTGCATCTAAAAAATATAAAACCATACCTGGTGCCGATGCTTTTATTGTATTAAGTAATAATGCAGATAAGTTAGTTTGGAAAAATAGTGCTTGCAGAATGTATGATATTGGTGATGGCGTTGCAGGCTTAGAATGGAGTACAAAAATGAATAGTATTGGAGGTGAGGTTTTAGAAGGATTGAATAAAGCCATAACCTTATCTGAAGAAAAATTTAAAGGGCTTGTTATAGCCAATGATGGTGCAAATTTTAGTGCAGGTGCAAATGTGGGAATGATTTTTATGCTAGCTATAGAGCAAGAATATGATGAATTGGATATGGCTATAAGAATGTTTCAAAATTCCATGATGCGTTTGCGTTATAGCAGTATTCCTGTTGTTACAGCTCCACATGGTTTAACATTAGGCGGAGGCTGCGAAATGAATTTACATGCTGATAAAATTTGTGCTGCTGCAGAAACTTATATTGGTTTGGTTGAGTTAGGTGTAGGCTTAATTCCCGGTGGTGGTGGCACTAAAGAATTTGTTTTAAGAGCAAGTGATGAACTACATAAAGATGAACCAGAAACCAATACCTTAAAAGATAGATTTTTTTCTATAGCAACTGCAAAAGTAGCTACAAGTGCTGCAGAAGCTTTTACAATGGGTATATTAAGAAAAGGACAAGATGAAGTAGTAATGAACATGGGTAGAAGAATTGCAGAAGCAAAAAAATCTGTAATTGAATTGTTTGACCAAGGTTATGTAATGCCACAGCAAAGAAAAGATATTAAAGTATTAGGGCGATTGGGTTTGGGTGCAATGCTAGCAGGTATTAATGGTATGCAACGTGCTAATTATGCTACAGAACATGATGCGTTTGTTGCTAAAAAATTAGCTTATGTAATGTGTGGTGGCGATTTAAGTGAACCACAATTTGTAACTGAACAATATTTATTGGATTTAGAAAGAGAAGCTTTTTTAAGCCTTTGCGGCGAAAAGAAAACTTTAGAAAGAATACAGGGAGTTTTAAAAAATGGCAAACCTGTAAGAAACTAAGATAGTCTGACCGCCTCGGTCTGCCTATCTTAGTTTCTCATCTTTATATTACAGTCAGACCGTCTCGGACATACTGTAAATTTCTTCAGGCCTTCACTGCTTGCCTA
>JAIBAV010000044.1 GCA_019695015.1 Chitinophagaceae bacterium | reverse complement strand
GTATTTCTTCCCTTAAAATAAAGGGTATAAATTATTTTTTATAGTGGATAATTAAGCTGTGTAATTGCTCTTCATATCTTAATTGTACGTTTAATTTGCAATAAATAAAATTGCTGTGAATACAACTACTTACCAAATAAAATTAGACCACTTTGAGGGACCTTTCGATTTGTTATTATTTTTTATTGAAAGAGATGAGTTAGATATTTACAATATACCTATTACAAAAATTACCAACGATTTTTTAAATTATATACACTCTCAGGAAAAATTAAATATAGAGTTAAGTAGCGAGTTTATTTTATTTGTTTCTACCCTAATGAGAATAAAAGCAAAGCTACTTATACCACGTAAAGAGTTAGATGCAGATGGTAAAGAAATAGATCCACGACAAGAGTTAGTAGATAAAATATTAGAGTATAAGAAGTTTAAAGAAGCCTCCGCAAAAATGGCAGATATGGAAGCCTTGAGAATGTTAATGGTAAAAAGAGGCAACTTGCAAAAAGAGTTAAATGAAATAGGAGAGCAAGCAGGAGAAGGAACAGAAATTCAAAACATTACTTTATTCAAACTAATGAAATCTTTTGAAAAAGTAATGCAACGCCTCAATGAAAGACAAAACAAGCCAGTACACACTGTTGTAAGGTATAATTATACAATGGAGGGAAGCAGAGATTACATGTTACATTTTATCCAAAAAGAAAAAACAGTTTCATTCGAAAAAGTTTTTGATGTTTGTGAGAGTAGAGTGCATGCCATCTTTCTTTTTTTATCTATGTTAGAACTTACACAACAACGATTCATGAAATTATTAATTGGCGAGGGGAGAAATAATTTTATTATTGAATGGAATGAAAACAGAGAACAAGAAATACAGGAAGAAGGGTTAGATATAAATGAATTAAACAATATGCCAACTTCTTTTCCTGATTCCATACAAGATGATATTGCAACATTAAACTAATAATTTTTTACGCATGTTATTTAACAATAAAACAGTTTTTATTTCAGGAGCTTCAAGAGGTATTGGTAAAGCCATAGCATTAAAGCTTGCAAGTTATGGAGCTAATATTGTTATTGCGGCAAAAAGCACTACTGAAAATTCAAAACTAGGAGGTACAATTTATACTGCTGCAAAAGAAATAGAAGCTGCAGGTGGCAAAGCTTTAGCAGTACAAACAGATGTTAGAAATGAAGAGCAAATAGCCAATGCTGTAAAACAAACAATAGAAACATTTGGAGGTGTTGATATTGTAATTAACAATGCTTCTGCAATTCAACTAACCAATACAGCACAAACAGAAGCGAAACGCTTTGACTTAATGCATAGTGTAAATGTACGTGGTAGCTTTTTAGTAGTGCAGCATTTTTTACCCTATCTACAAAAAGGAAACAATCCACACATACTTACACTTTCACCACCAGTAAATTTAATAAGTAAATGGCTTAGCCCTCATATTGCCTATACTATGAGCAAATTTAATATGAGTATGATGGCATTAGCTTGGGCAGAAGAGTTTAAAAATTTTGGCATTGCAAGCAACGCACTATGGCCACAAACAACCATAGATACTGCTGCAGTAAGAAATTTATTAGGTGGCGAAACTTTAGCTAACATGAGTCGCACTCCACAAATTATTGCAGACGCAGCTTTTTATATTTTATCTAAACAAAATCTTGAATATACTGGCAACACATTTATTGATGAAATTGTACTTGCCAAAGAAGGTATCACCAACTTTGATAAATATGCTGTTGTACCAGGTGCTAAACTTTATACTGATTTATTTTTATAAAAGTTTTAAATAATTATATTTTTCTTCAATAAATTCTTATTTATTTTTGAATTTTATTTTATATGCAATTACATCCAGTAGATATTGTTCAAAATATTTCGGCAGAAGAGTTTAAAAAAAAATATTATCTTACTTCAAAGCCATTAGTAATAAAAAGTTTATCTCAGCAATGGTCTGCTTATAGTAAATGGAATTGGGATTATTTTAAAACATTGGTAGGCAGTCAAAAAGTGGCTTTGTATAATAATATTAAAAGCAATGCATACACACCTATCAATACAGCAGATGATTACAAAACCTTTGGAGAGTATATTGATATGATAAAAGCAGGGCCTGCAGGATGGAGAATTTTTTTATTTAATATTTTTGATCATGCCCCACAACTAATAAATGATTTTACTTGGCCAGAGCATTTAACAAAAGGCTTTGTAAAAAAATATCCAATGTTATTCACTGGTGGTGCAACATCTATAACTCACATGCATTTTGATATAGATTTAAGCCATATTTTTCATACACAGTTTATTGGTAGAAAAAGAGTATTATTATTTCCGTTTAAAGAGCAATATAAATTATATCGTAAACCATTTGAAGTTTTAAGTTTTGTTGATTTTAGTAACTATTATGATGAAGCAAATAGTAAAATAGATTATACTAAATTTCCTATTCTAAAAAATGCACAAGGAATGGAAGTAATTTTAGAACATGGAGATACTCTATTTATGCCTGCTGGTTATTGGCACCACATGGAGTATTTAGATAGTGGATTTGCTATGAGTTTAAGAGCCTTACAACCTTCTATAACAGGCAAACTTGCTGGTGTGTGGAATTTATTTGGTATGAGAAATATAGATACGCTTTTGAAAAAAACCATTCCACAGCCATGGTATAACTGGAAACAAAAAAAAGCCTATGCCAGAGCTGCTAAAGAAATATAAAACGGTTAGCAGCTATTTTTATTTTTTTAATTTTATGAACGGTATAATTTTTTGTACTGTTTTATCTAATTTTAGTCCTAACAAATATTTTAAAGATGTTTACAAAACTAAAACTGCTAATTGTAGCATGCTTTTGTATTGCTATAATAAATGCCCAAGAAACTTTTCCTGTAAACGGAACCAAAGATGTAAGAATAAATTGTTATGCATTTACTAATGCAACTATTATTCAAAACGCAACCACAACTTTACAAAATGCAACACTTGTAATAAAGCAAGGAAAGATTGTTGGTATAAATATTCCTGTACCTAAAGAGGCAGTTGTGGTAGATTGTAAAGGAAAGTTTATATATCCGTCTTTTATAGATTTATTTTCGGAATATGGCCTAAAACCTGTTGCAAATACAGGGTTTAGAGGTTTTGGGCAACCTCGGCAGTTTGAATCTAAAACAAAAGGAGCTTATAATTGGAATCAGGCAATAAAACCAGAAATAAATGCTTTTGAAAAATTTGAAGGAAACGAAAAATTAGCTAAAGAGTTAAGAGCAATTGGTTTTGGCACAGTTGTAACACACGAAAAAGATGGCATTGCACGTGGTACTGGAGCATTAGTTACACTTGGCGATGATAAAGAAAATTTTGAATTAGTTAAGGAAAAAGTAGGAGCCTTTTATTCTTTTAATAAAGGAAGTTCTACACAAGATTATCCAGGCTCTTTAATGGGTGTTATTGCACTTATTCGCCAAACATATATTGATGCAGCATGGTATAAAAACAAACCAACCACCGAAGGCACAAATATTAGCTTACAAGCATGGAACAACAATTTATCCCTACCTCAAATTTTTGATATTGGAAATGATAAATACAATGCATTAAGAGCAAATAAAATTGCAAAAGAGTTTGGAGCAACTTATATTTTAAATGGCAGCAATGATATGTACCAAAGGTTAGATGAAATTAAAGCAATGAATTCATCTATAATATTACCACTAAATTTTCCTGCACCAATGGATGTAGAAGACCCTAATGATGCAAGAATGGTTGCTTATGCCGATTTAAAACATTGGGAAATGGCACCTTATCAACCAGCAATGTTTGAAAAAGAAAATATTAATTTCTCTCTAACCACAAATGGCTTAACAGCAACAAACGATTTTTTAATTAACTTAAGAAAAGCAATTCATAATGGCTTATCTGAAAAAACAGCATTAGATGCTTTAACACGTTTACCAGCAACATGGATAAATGCTTATGACATAACAGGAAGTTTAGAACCTGGAAAATTGGCTAACTTTTTTATTACCAACACAAATATTTTTTCCGATTCTGCAACTATTTTTCAAAACTGGGTTCAAGGAAAAAAATATATTGTAAAAGAAAATGGTTGGAATGATTATAACGGAACTTATGTATTTACAGTTACCACAAAAGGCAAAACAAATTTTTATGAAGCTACCATAAAAGGCAATTCTGAAAAACCAACATTAACATTAAAACCTTATGAAGATTCAGTAAATATTCCTACAACCCTTACACTCAATAATCAGTTAGTAAAAATTAATTGGTCTGCAAAAGCCGATAAAGGAAAACAAAATAATTTAAGCGGAATAATTGGCTCTGATGCTTGGGCAGGCAATGGCTATTTAGCAAATGGCGATGTGGTAATTTGGAAATTATTTGCTAAAAAAGAAAACGAAGGGAAATCGGCAAAAGTAGATACATCCAATAAAAACACTACACATTCAACAGATAAAACTGCCATAACAATTAACGATGTTGTATATCCTTTTAGTGGCTATGGATATAAAAAAGAATTTGCACCAATGCAAGAAAAAATATTAATAAGAAATGTTACAGTGTGGACAAATGAAAAAGATGGAAAATTAGAAAACACAGATGTAATTATTAATAAAGGAAAAATTGAAAGAATAGGAAAACACTTGCCAGTAACATTAGATATGAGTTGGAAAACCATTGATGGAACTGGTAAACATTTAACTGCAGGAATTATAGACGAACATTCTCATATAGCAATAACAGGCGGTGTTAATGAATGTACCAATGCAGTAACATCCGAAGTAAGAATAGGCGACATTTTAGACCCAGAAGATATAAATATTTATAGACAACTAAGTGGCGGTGTTACAACATCTCATTTATTACATGGAAGCTGTAATCCAATAGGTGGGCAAACACAATTAATAAAATTACGTTGGGGTAAAGGTGCAGAAGAATTAAAATTTCAAGGATCCGATGGGTTCATAAAATTTGCATTAGGAGAAAATGTAAAAAGCTCCAGAAGTACTAATAACACTCGTTTTCCTGATACCAGAATGGGTGTAGAACAAGTGTATGCTGATGCTTTTCAAAGAGCCATTGATTACAAACAATTACCAGTTGGCAAAAGAAGAGATTTGCAATTAGATGCATTGGTAGAAATATTAAATAATACAAGATTTATTACTTGCCATTCCTATGTACAAAGCGAAATAAATATGCTTATTAAAGTTGCCGAAAAGTACAATTTTAAAATAAACACTTTCACACATATTTTAGAAGGATATAAGGTAGCAGATAAAATGAAAAAAAATGGAATCAATGCTTCCACATTTAGCGATTGGTGGGCATATAAATTAGAAGTACAAGATGCAATTGCATACAATGCTGCTATTATGCAAAAAATGGGACTAAATGTAGCTATAAATAGCGATGATGCAGAAATGGCTCGTAGGCTAAATCAAGAATCTGCAAAATCTATTAAATATGGTGGCGTTAGCGAAGAAGAAGCTTTAAAAATGGCAACGCTTAATCCTGCAAAAATGTTGCATATAGATAATAAAGTAGGTAGCATAAAAGTGGGTAAAGATGCCGATGTTGTGTTATGGAATGATCATCCTCTAAGCATTTATGCAAAAACATTGTACACCATTGTAGATGGGGTTATATATTTTGATAGAGAAAAAGATGAAGAGTTAAGAAAAAATATTGCTCAGGAAAAATCAAGACTGATTCAAAAATTATTAGCAGAAAAAAAGAAACCATTTAATGCAGGTAAAATGCAACCTGCACGCCCAAGAATGGAAGTTATAAATGAGTGCGAAGAAGACCATAAACATAATCACAGCATTTTTGAAAGAGAAGATGAGTTTAGCTATTAATCCTTAATTCATAAATAAAAAATTGAATTGTTTAACATTTTAAAATTATTATATGAAGCATATACTAACCATATTTTTTAGCATTATTATATTAAATGCTTTTTCTCAAGAAACAGTATATCCTGCAAAAATCCAAACCGAAACTATTGCATTAACTAATGCAACTATACATATTGGCAATGGAGATATTATAGAAAATGGCATGATTGTTTTTTCTAAAGGAAAAATAATTGACATTAGACCAACAGCTCCAATTGCAGATATTAAAGTAATTGATTGTAAAGGAAAGCACATTTATCCTGGACTAATAACACCACACACCGATTTAGGCTTAAACGAAATTAACAGCACTAGAGCCATGTTAGATGTGAGAGAATTGGGTGAAATTAATGCAAATATTAGAAGCATTATTGCATACAATAGCGATAGTAAAGTAATTGGCACTTTAAGAAGCAATGGAATTTTATTCGCCAATATTGTTCCTCAAGGAGGCATTATTAGTGGCTCTTCATCTGTTGTGCAATTAGATGCATGGAACTGGGAAGATGCAGCTTATAAAACAGATGGTGGAATTCATTTTCGTGTACCTAATCTTACACCAAGAAGAGCATTTTGGTTTATGCCTGCTGTTAACAACACAAATACTGCTTATGAAAGAATAGAAAATGTTCGGAAGTTTTTTAACGAAGCCAAAGCCTATTATGCAATTGCAAAACCAGAAAATACTAACCTTAAATTTGAAGCAGTAAAAGGATTATTTACTGAAATAGATGCGTACCCTAACACTAATTGGAAAGGTGTAAAAAAAGCACTTCGTCCTCAGCAAAACTTTTTTATTCATGCCGAAACAGTTAAAGAAATTCAAATAGGTGTTGAGTTAGCAAAAGAATTTCAATTTAAAGCAACTATAATTGGAGGCACAGATAGTTGGATGATTGCAGATTATTTAAAAGAAAATAATGTAGCTGTAATTCTCAATCAAATGCATAGTTTACCAGTTATTCAAGATGATGATATAGACCAACCTTATAAAACACCCTACTTGTTACAAAAAGCAGGAGTGTTGTTTGCAATTGGAGATGTAGATGCTAATACAAAAGGCCGTAATCTATTATTTAATGCTGGCACATCGGCTGCTTATGGCTTAACCAAAGAACAAGCATTGCAAGCCATAACACTAAATGCAGCAAAAATTTTAGGAATAGAAGATAAAACAGGTAGTTTAGAAAAAGGGAAAGATGCTAATATTGTTGTAAGCGAAGGCGATATTTTGGATATGAAATCAAGCAATGTGGTGTATGCTTTTATACAAGGCAGAGAGGTGAGTTTAGATAATAAACAAAAACAACTCTACGAAAGATACAAGTACAAGTATGGTATAAAATAAATAATAAATACCATTTTATGTAGAATAAAATGAAATAAAAATGTATTGTCATTCAGAGCTTGCGAGGAATCTCTTTGTTCTTAATCTTTAGATCCTTCGCTTCGCTCAGGATGACAAAAAAGGGGGAATAGGATGACAAAAAAAAGTATCTGTCATTCCGAGTTTACGAGGAATCTCTCTATTCTTAACCTTTAGATCCTTCGCTTCGCTCTGGATGACATAAAAAAAAGGAGCAGGATGACATGAAAGGAGGGTTCAGCATTAAAGCAAGTGTATAATCGTTTACAGACCCACCATTTAACTTTTCTTCCAATTTATCTCCCTTA
>JAIBAV010000089.1 GCA_019695015.1 Chitinophagaceae bacterium | reverse complement strand
ATTTGTAAAAACGCTTTTTATGGAATACAGAAAAACAGAAACAAAAACCAAAGGTAAGGCTGTTGCAAAAAAAACAGCCGCCAAAAAGCCTACCAAAAAAGGCAGCTACGAAGCCGTAATGCAAGGTGTAATTAGAGCAAAAAAAAATCCTATTCAATTTGTATGGGAGTAGTTATTTTAGATACAGATGTAATTATAGATTTATACCGAAATAAACGTGAAGCATTAAAAACGCTTGACTATTTTAAAGACAAAGAGCTAACTATTTCTCAAATATCTTATGCCGAATTTTTAGGCGGCACAAGACTAAAACACAAAATTGAAGCAAGAAAATTTTTGCACCAGTTTAAAGTATTGCAGGAGAAAGAAAATCAAAAACTTTTTGCCTTGTGTATGAAGCATGAATTTAAAAAACAAAGAAGCGATAAACGAAATAGCAGCTTGGGCGATTTTTTAATTGCACAAGATACCTTAAAAGCAAATACAATATTAGTTACACATAATATTGATGACTTTAAAATATTTGAAAGTATAAAGCTGCACGAATACCAAAAAACTTTTTGGCTATAATACTTTTTACCCTACTTCTTACACCAACAAAAAAACTTATATTTGTAAAAACGCTTTTTATGGAATTTAAAACAAAAACAAAGAAAGCAATTAAGGAAGTAAAGCCTGCAAAAAAAACACCTAAAAAGAAAGTTGTATTAGGTGCAGGCAAAGGTTTAGTCACATGGTCAGAAGATGCTTTTGAGCCTATGGAATTAGTACCATCTAAAAAAGGTTGGTTGTTATAATGAAATATATTTTAGACACACATACTTTTTTATGGGCTTACACAGCACCACAAAATTTAGGTAGGCAAGCCGAACAAATTATTACTACCAATGGCGGCAATTTATATATTAGTGCAGCAGTGTTTCGGAAATAGCTATAAAAACCAATCTGAAAAAATTACAACTCCATATATCTTTAAAAGACTATATAAACAGCGGCTCTAAAGTTTTGCAATGCAAAATTATTCCAATACAAATACAGCATGTACTCCAAGTGGGCAATATGACCAACCACCACAAAGACCCTTTTGATAGAATGATTATTTCCCAAAGCATGGTAAGCAAATACCAAATAATAAGTTCAGATAAGTTGTTTGATAGCTACCCTGTAAAAAGAATTTGGTAACTTAACTTTTTCTCCTACTTCTTACACTAACAAAAAAACTTATATTTGTAAAAAAGCTTTTTATGGAATACAGAGAAACAGAAACAAAAACCAAAGGTAAAGTTACTGCCAAAAAAACAGCCACAAAACCTAAAAAAGGCAGTTATGAAGCTGTTTTGGCAGCAGCAAAATTTGCTCGTAGTAAAAACTTAGAAAATTATGCTCGATGAAAAGCATAGTGCTTATTTTTGTACAAACACTACAGCCATGCAAACAGTATTTAGAAAAGCAGCAAGCAATACACCCATAAAAGCAGCAGGAAAAAAACCTAAAAAAGGCTCTGTTGAAGCTATTTTAAAAGCCACACGTGAATTGCAAAAAAAGAAAGTTGATTTAAGCTACATAAAACAATGAAAGTAATTTTGGATAGCACCGCCATTTTTCATTTGTACTATCATTACAATAAAATGAATAATGTATTTAAAGAAAACGGAGTAACCGAAATGGCTATTACAAGAATTAATTACTTGGAAATATTATCAGGTGCTGCAGGTAATGCAAAATTGGAAGTGAAGAAATATTTACAACAATATCCTGTTATAGAGTTAAATACGGCTGCCGCATCTGTTGCAAACAATTTGGCAATAAAATATCAAGTTGGCAGCAAACAAAAGTTAGATTTTTTAATCGCATCTATTGCCATTGCTAATAAAGTGCCACTACTTACAGAAAACTCTAAAGATTTTACTGCATGCAAAGGCTTAAAACTGCTGCCTTACAAAATTTCTTCGTGGTTATAATTTCTACCCCTATCTCTTACACCAACAAAAAAACTTATATTTGAAAAAATGTTTTTTATGGCTATTGTATTAACATTTGACCCTACTATTGAGAAAGTGGTAGAACTGTTAGAAAAAATGAGCGAAAAACAAAAAAAATACATTCTTTCTGAATGTATTGCCGTTGGCATATACGGAGAGTTTGGACAAAATCTTAAAAAAATTTCCTTACAAGAAATTGACCGAATAAAGCATGAAACACGCAAACAAAATGCGAAACAAAAAGTTCGTGTTTGATACAAACATTTGGATTTCTATATTACTAAACAACGAAACGTATTTCATTAACACAATTGTTAGAGAAAAAGATATAATTCTTTTCTATTGCAATGAATTATTGTCTGAAGTTGCCGATGTTTTACAACGCCCCTACTATTCAAAATAGAAATATTTCTGTAAAAAATGCTATTGATTTTATTAAGTCGGTCGGTCAGTTTTTTAAACTTACCCAACCTGTAAAAAGTTATATACCCGGCGATGCAGACGATAATTACATTATTGCCCTTGCATTACAAACCAATAGTGGTTTTGTAACCAGTGGCGACTATCACATTTTAAGCCAAAAAGAAATTTTACAAAAGAAATTCCCAAAACTTAAAATTATCACAAAAGCAGAGTTTGAAAAAATGTTTAAATAATTTTCTTGTTTTAACTTTTTCTCCTACTTTTACACAGCAACAGTTCTTTAGAAGCAGTAATGCCTGATACTTCGGGCTTTTTTTATGCCCTTAATCTAACTATTACACACGATAACTCTACATTTTAATTCGTTCATACTTGTTTACCTTCCACTTTCATCTACTCAGCAAATACGTAGTTGCAACTTGCAATCCTTATTTAAAAACAAAAAAAATTTTATGAACTTATTTAGTGGAGATTAGCGGGGTCGAACCGCTGACCTTTTGCATGCCATGCAAACGCTCTACCAACTGAGCTAAACCCCCAAAAGGTTGACAAAGTAAAGGTATTTATGGCGAAGTTTACAAATGTAGATTATTATTTTTTTTAGCCAACTAAAATATTCACAAGAAAAATTTTGATTTAATTTAATGTTTCAAATTTTCCTATTAGCCCTATCTTTACGCTTCTGCCAAAAGCAAAAAAAATGAGCGTTAAACGTATAGGCATATTTGGTTCAACAGGTTCAATTGGTACGCAAGCATTAGAAGTAATTGCAGCCAATAAAAATTTATTTTGTGCATCCATACTTACAGCTCAAAATAATCATGAATTATTAATAAAACAAGCAGTAGAGTTTAAACCAGATGTAGTTGTAATTGGCGATGAAAAAAAATACGCTCTCGTTAAAGAAGCTTTAGCCAATACTAATGTAAAAGTTATGGCAGGCGAACATGCAATTGAAGAAGCAGCCGGTATGGATTGTTATGATATGATGTTGGCAGCTATTGTTGGATATGCTGGATTAAAACCAACATTAAAGGCAATAGATGCAGCCAAACCTATTGCATTGGCCAATAAAGAAACCTTAGTAGTTGCCGGAGAAATAGTAATGCAAAAAGCAGTAGAAAAAAATGTAGGCATTATTCCTGTTGACAGTGAACATTCTGCCATATTTCAATGCTTGGTAGGTGAGGGAAAAAATAAAATAGAAAAAATTATTTTAACTGCAAGTGGTGGCCCATTTAGAGGCAAAAAACCTAATTTTTTAGTTAATGTAAAACGAGACCATGCATTACAACACCCTAACTGGTCAATGGGTGCTAAAATTACAATAGATTCTGCAACACTTATGAATAAAGGGCTTGAAATGATAGAAGCCAAGTGGTTATTTAATTTAAAGCCAGAGCAAATACAAGTAGTTATTCATCCACAAAGTATTATTCATAGTATGATAATGTTTGAAGATGGCAGTATAAAAGCACAAATGGGCTTACCCGATATGAAATTGCCTATTCAATATGCAATGGCTTTTCCTTATAGAATAGAAAATAATTTTCCTCGTTACGATTTTCGCAAACCAGATACCCTAAATTTTGAAGAGCCAGATGTTAAAACTTTCAGAAATTTAATACTGGCAACTAATGCTTTAGTACAAGGTGGCAACATGCCATGTATTTTAAACGCAGCCAATGAAATAGCTGTATTTGCCTTCTTACGCAACAGAATTGGCTTTTTAGATATTACCGAAATGGTAGAAAGAACTATTAACAAAATACCCTTTATTGCTAATCCCACGTTAGAAGAATTGTTTGTTAGCGATGGTGAGGCACGTAATTTTGCAGCCTCTTTAGTAGAATTATAAATTTTTAAAACTATTGCTACAAAAGATTTTCTCAAAAAAAATATTTTTTACAATAACAAAATATAAAATAAAAGTTTAAATAATTATGGAATTGATAGCAGTTGATTGGAATGGTGGTTTAATACAAGCAGGGCAGTTTGTATTATCGTTTTCAATTTTAGTTGTGTTGCACGAATTAGGTCATTATTTTCCTGCAAAATGGTTTAAATGTAAAGTAGAAAAATTTTATTTATTCTTTAACCCTTGGTTTAGTTTATTTAAAAAGAAAATTGGTGAAACAGAATGGGGTATTGGCTGGGTGCCTTTTGGTGGCTATGTAAAAATTGCTGGAATGATTGATGAAAGTATGGATAAAGAGCAAATGAAATTACCACCTAAACCAAATGAATTTAGGGCAAAGCCGGCTTGGCAAAGACTTATCATAATGATTGGTGGAGTGGTTGTAAATATTCTTTTAGCAATAATTATTTTTATTGGAATAAGTTGGTACTGGGGCGAAGAAAAATTACAGGGCAAAAATTTAAAATACGGAATTGTTGCTGATTCAATTGGTAAAATGATTGGTTTAAAAGATGGAGATGTTATTTATAAAGTAGGGTCAGAAGATGTTACAGATGCTATAGATAGAAAAATTGCAAGCCAAATAATATTAAGTAATGCCTCCAATATTTCTATAGTTAGAAATGGTGAAAATATGCAATTGAATGTAACCGAAGAATTTTTAACTAAATTAAAAAAGAATAAAGGCAATGGCATAGCAAGTATTCGTATTCCATTTATAATAGATACAGTAATGGCAGGCCAAGGTGCAGCAAAAGCTGGGTTAAAAAAGAATGATTATATTATTGCAGTAGATAGTATTGCAACGCCATACTTTAACGATTTTCAAAATGTAATTGTAAACTATGCCTCTAAAACGGTTCCATTTAAAGTAATTAGAAATAAGGATACTTTAACCTTGCCTGTAACACTTAGCGATAATGCAAAAATTGGTGCAGGAACTAAAGGGTTAAAAGATTTAGGCTTTGAAATAGATGTGAAAAATTATTCGTTATTAGAAGCTATACCTGTTGGCTTTAATTTATGTTGGTCAAGTTTAGACAAATATATTGAAGGAATTAAAAGACTATTTCAAGGAAAAGATAAAGTAAGTGATAGCCTAGGTAGTGTAATAAGTATTGGTAGTATTTATAGCAAAGTGTGGGATTGGCAAAACTTCTGGACCTTAACTGCTCTTTTTTCTATCATACTAGCATTTATGAATATTTTACCTATACCTGCTTTAGATGGTGGCCATGCATTATTTTGTATAGTTGAAATGGTTACAGGCAAAAAACCTAACGATAAATTTATGGAGTATGCACAAACTGTAGGCATGTTTTTATTATTAGGTTTAATGGTGTATGCATTAGGTTTAGATTTTTTAAGATTGTTTAAAGGGTAGGTTATTTAAATAAAAAAATTAGTTGATATTGGAATGTTTTTTGTAACAATTCTACCTTAAAATTATTGTTGTTACAGTAAAATAAATGTTTGGGGCCGTATTGGTTTTGACAGCAAAGTTCTTTGTAAGTATAAGCATGCAGTGCGTTGTATAATTAGCACTTTAATCTGAATATTCAAACTTTAAATGGCAATACTCAGTATGCCATGGCTGCCTAATCAGTGATTAGTTAGTCATTTGGGCCGCCGTACAGGTTTACTTTTTACCAAGTACCGCCGCCGACTCAAAACAAATAAAAGTTGCTTTTGCTAAAGGCTGTGATAGTAAATTAAGATCATTCAGCTAAGGATAATATTGGTTGGTGCTGCCCCTGTATTTTCCCTACAATTAATGCAGTAATAAGCATGTAGAAAACTTATGGCGAATTTGTTTGGACAAGGGTTCGACTCCCTTCGGCTCCACTTTTTTTATGCTTATTGAATTTTATTTCCTCTCAAAAAATCTTCTATTTTCATTCTTTTTTTACCTTCTAACTGTAACTCTAAAATATTTATATACCCATTACAACAAGCCATTTTAAAATATTTTTTTCCATCGCTTTTTATGCTACCTACCTCTAATGGTTCATCACTTACTTCTTTGATTGTTCTATAAATTTTTAATAATTTATTATTTAAAAAAGTATATGCACCAGGAAAAGGAGATAAGCCTCTAACCAAATTATGTACTTCCTCCACTGTTTTAGAGAAATCTATTTTCCCATTTTCAGAATAAAGCTTTGGTGCGTGTTTCAAGGTTAATGTATTATTCAATTTATTTTGTTCTTTTTCAATTAATTTGCCTTCTGCAAGTTGTTGTATTGTTTTTAATAACAACTCTGCACCAAGTTCTTTCATTTTATCATGCACTTCTCCTGCAGTTTCATTTTCATCTATGGCTAAACTTTCTTGTAATAAAATATTGCCAGTATCTATTGCATGTTTTAGTTTAAATGTAGTAACGCCTGTAAACTTTTCTCCATTAATAACTGCCCAGTTTATTGGTGCTGCCCCTCTGTATTGAGGCAGTAAACTTCCATGTACATTTATGGTTCCCATAGTAGGCATATTCCAAACCATTTCAGGTAACATTCTAAAGGCTACTACAATTTGTACATCTGCTTTTAAACTTTTTAATGTTTCAATAAAATCTACACTTTTTAATTTTACAGGTTGTAATATTTTAAGATTATTTGCAACAGCATATTTTTTTATAGCACTTTCATTAAGCTGCAATCCACGCCCAGCAGGTTTATCAGGTGCAGTTACAACAGCAACAATATTGCAACCAGCATTTACCAAAGCATTTAAAGATGCTACAGCAAACACTGGAGTACCCATAAAAACGATTCTTAAATCTTTATAATTCATGCAGCAAAAGTAAAGCAGCTATTAATACTAGTCTTATAATTATACATGGTATTCTTCTTTAAATGCATAATAACCAAATAGGGCAAAACCGAAAGCAATGGGTAAGTAAATAGTAATTATTATTATCCAAGGTATTGGATTATGAATATCTGCACCACCTTTTGAGGCAATATTTTCAATTGCAGTTATTATTAAAATAATTACAGAAAGTATTGCAAGTATTATCCAAACTATGCATAAATATTTTTTTATTTTTTGCATAAATAAAAATTATGAATTTTTTACTTGATTGTTGTTTAAATACACTAATCCAATAATAAAACAAATTAATCCAATACCAATTGGGTACCATAAGCCACTTAAATAATTACTACCAGGCATAACAGTTATTAATGTTGCAATAAAAGGTACAAGCCCACCAAATACGCCATTGCCAATATGATAAGGTAAAGACATTGAAGTATATCTTATTTTAGTAGGAAAGAGTTCTACTAAAAATGCTGCAATTGGCCCGTAAACCATCGTTACAAAAAATACCAAAATAAATATTAAACCAATTATTTTCCATTTATAATGGCTATCCAGTGTAATTATTTTTTTA
>JAIBAV010000004.1 GCA_019695015.1 Chitinophagaceae bacterium | reverse complement strand
AAGTTTATAGTAGTTATTAGATTTGTTTGTTTCTTTTAAAGCTTCTATTCTTTTAATAATTTGTTTGAGTTTTAGCTTTATACAGGTTTCAAAATGCTCTGCTTTTAACTTCTCTTCTTTGCTTAGGCTAAAGTCAATATAAAAATTTGGATAATCGTTTACATTGGCAAAATCTAAATCATGTATATAAAAATCGTGATGGGCAATTATCTCGTTTTCTAAAGCAAAGTTATCATGACTAGCAAGTTTTAAAGTGTATTGGAATTTATAAGCAACATTGGTTTTGTTGATGATGTAAATTTTTAGTTTCTCCACAACCTCATCATTAAATTCGTCTAAAGTAAAAATTGGAATTAAACTTAACCACACACCATCTTCAACTTTAAATTTGTTGGGTTGTGGTTTTTCTTTTGGTATATTATCTATATAAATTTTAGTAACCTTATTTGTTTCTTGGGTTGATTTTTTTTTGCTAAAACGATAGAAGTAAGGAAAATCTATTTGATTCATGTATGCAGGAAACCGAACACCTTTTACTTCTATCATCACCATATCTTCACTTATAATATCTATTACTCTTCCTTCTTCCTGGGTGAGTAAAACAATTATTTCATCACCTATTTGGTATTTCATTTTATATTCTGGTTGTTTTAAAGTTGTCAAAAATAAAAATAAAAAAAGCCGAAAATATCGGCTTTAGAAAGTTGCATTATTTATAATATTATTGCAATACTTCTCTTGCAATAACTAATTTTTGTATCTCAGAAGTTCCTTCTCCTATGGTACAAAGTTTTGCATCTCTATAATGTTTTTCTACAGGAAAATCTTTTGTATAGCCGTAGCCTCCAAAAATTTGTATGGCTTCTGTAGCTGCTTTTACTGCTACTTCGCTGGCATAATATTTTGCCATTGCACTTTGTTTGGTTAGTTTTTGACCTGTCTCTTTTAAATGGCAACTTTGCCAAATTAATAAATCGCTTGCCATAATTTCTGTAGCCATATCTGCCAATTTAAAACTAATACCTTGAAAGTTAGCAATGGGCTGATCGAATTGTTGGCGTTCTTTTGAATATTGTAAAGCTGCTTCATAAGCTCCTTTAGCAATACCTATAGATAGTGCAGCAATAGAAATTCTTCCTCCATCTAAAATTTTCATGGCTTGTCTAAAACCATCACCAACATTTCCTAATCGTTGTGCATCGCTAATTCTACAATTATCAAAAATCATTTCAGCAGTTTCACTTGCTCTCATTCCTAACTTATTTTCTTTTTTCCCGGCCATAAAACCTTTTGTTCCTCTTTCTACAATAAATGCTGTACTATTACCACTTGTTCTTGGTTCACCTGTTCTACAAATAACAACAGTAACATCGCCACTTTTTCCATGTGTTATCCAACTTTTAGTACCATTCAAAATCCAATCATTACCATCTTGTACAGCAACTGTTTTCATATTTCCTGCATCGCTGCCTGTGTTTGGCTCTGTTAAGCCCCAAGCACCAATAAACTCTGCATTTGCTAATTTGGGTAAATATTTTTGTTTTTGCTCTTCTGTACCAAAAGTTAAAATATGGTTAGTACAAAGAGAGTTGTGTGCTGCAACACTTAAGCCAATTGAGCCACAAACTTTGGATATTTCTTGAATAATGGCATTGTATTCAAAGTAGCTTAAACCAGCACCTCCATATTGTTCTGGCACTAAAACTCCCATCATACCTAATTTTCCTAATTCTTTAAAAATATGTATAGGAAATTCCTGACTTTCATCCCATTCCATTAAATGGGGTTTTATATGTTGTAGTGCAAAATCTTTTGCTGTTTGAGCTACTTGTTGTGTAAGTTCAGATGTTGTAAAATTCATATAAAGTTAAATGTTGAATTAAAAATAAGTCCTGCATTGCTACAGGACTAGTAATGAGAATCAATCGTTAAAAGCCTTACTAACGTTTGTTAGCTTTGCAAAAATATATTTTATTTTAAAATAGCCAAATTATTGAAGAAAAGATTATATGGTATAAACTAACTAAATAAAAAATACCCTACAATTTGTAAGGTATTTTTATAGGGTAGATATTTTATATAATTAAGCTTCGCTAACAACCTCAAAATCAATTTCGGCAGTATTGCTATTACCAAAATCAAAACTTGCTTTGTAGGTACCTAATTCTTTAATTTCATCGTTAATTGATATTCTTTTACGATCGATTTCATAGCCTTTTTGCTCACGAATTGCTCTAGCAATTTGTAAAGAAGTAACACTACCAAATATTTTACCACTTGTTCCAGTTTTAGCAGTAATTTTTACAGGCGAAGCTTTAAGAGTTTCAACCACTTTTGTAATTTCGGCTAATAAAGCAGCTTCTTTTTTTGCAGCTACTTTTAAACGTTCGTTTAATTGTTTAAGATTAGATGAATTAGCCTCAACAGCAAATTTTTGAGGTATTAGGAAGTTACGAGCATAACCATTTTTTACTTTTACTAGCTCATTTTTGCCTCCTAAATTATCTACATCTTGTATTAATATTACTTCCATTTTTATTTGTTTTAGTTCCCAGAGCCCAATCAATTATTGATTTAGACTGTCATCTTTATTTAAAGAATTAGGGAATGGTTACTAATTGTATTTGTAATTTATTTCAATAAATCGGTTACATAAGGTAACAATGCCATTTGACGAGCTTTTTTTACTGCATCACTTACTTTACGTTGATATTTTAAAGAGTTACCACTTAAACGACGAGGTAACATTTTACCTTGTTCATTAATAAACCTTTTCAAAAACTCTATGTCTTTATAGTCAACATATTTTATTCCGTATTTTTTAAAACGGCAATATTTCTTTTTAGGTTTTTCCTGCTTAATGGCAGTAAGGTATTTTATTTCATTCTTTGCCATATTATGCCTCCACTTTTTGATTGTTAAAACCTACACCACTTTTTTTCACTGCATTGTACTCAACGGCGTATTTATCGAGTTTTGTAATTAAATGTCTCATTACTTGCTCATCGCGTAATAAATTAACTTTTAATTTTTCGTTGAAAGAAGCATCTACTTTGTACTCTAACACCCAATAAATACCAGTAGTTTTCTTTTGAATTGGATAGGCTAAAGACTTTAACCCCCATGCATTTGTGTGTACAATTGTACCACCATTTTCGGTAACCATTTCAGCGTACTTTTTCTGAGCATTTTTAAATTCCTCTTCAGAAAGTACAGGAGTGAAAATTACCATTAGTTCGTAATTGTTCATTACTGTTTTTTTTGTTTAATAATTGGTTTTAACCCATTGGACTATTCTACAGTTTGTACAATAGATTCTGCCAAAACAGAATTGGGGCTGCAAAAGTAGGAGTTTTAGTTTATTTATACAAATTGAAGTTAAAATAACTTTTACCAACTTGCTTTAGCTGTTGGGCTTACATCTAGTTCAGTAAACTGTTGGTTAATAAACTTATAGTAACCTGTAATAGCAATCATTGCAGCATTATCGGTACAATATTCAAATTTTGGAATAAATGTTTTCCAGTTATTTTGTTGCCCTGTTTTTATTAAAGCATTTCTTAAACCGCTATTAGCACTTACTCCACCTGCTAAGCATATTTGTTTTATATTGGTTTGCTGCACAGCTTTTTTTAGCTTTTTCATTAAAATATTTATAATGGTTTGCTGAACAGAAGCACAAATATTGTATAAATTATCTTCAATAAATTGTTTATCCTGCTTTTGAAGAAAATATAAAACGGAAGTTTTTAATCCGCTGAATGAAAAATTTAAGTCAGGTATATTTGGTTCGGCAAACTTAAAAGCATTTGCATTACCTAGCTGAGCATATTTATCAATTAGTGGACCTCCTGGATAAGGTAAGCCTAATAATTTAGCTGTTTTATCAAAAGCCTCTCCGGCTGCATCATCAATAGTTTCTCCTATAACTTCTAAATGTAAAGCTGAGTGTGCAATTACAATTTGTGTATGACCACCACTAACAGTTAAACATAAAAAAGGGAAACTGGGTTTTTCTTCTTCAATTAAATTGGCTAATACATGAGCCTGCATGTGGTGTACTGCTATTAATGGTATGTTTAAAGCAAGTGCTAAAGATTTTGCAAATTGTGTACCAACCAATAAGCTACCAATTAAACCAGGAGCTTGTGTAAAAGCTATTGCATTAAGTTGGTTTAGGTTGAAGTTAGTTTTAATTTTTTTGGCTGCTTCTTTAATTGCAATATCTACAACAGGAACAATATTTTGTAAATGGGCTCTACTTGCTAATTCGGGCACTACACCTCCGTATTGCTGATGGATAGCTTGGTTGGCAATGTAGTTTGATAATATTTCTCCATCTTTACAAACAGAGGCAGAAGTATCATCGCAGGAAGATTCTATGGCCAGAATATAAATTGACAAGAGTATTATTTTTTAATCCAACTATTAATTTATTTGGTTCTTATAGCAACTACAGGATTCATTTTAGCTGCAATAGTAGCAGGTATAATACCAGATAAAACACCTAATACAACGCAAATATTAAATGCCAATAATATTATATTTGGAGCAATAAAAATAGGGAAGGGGAGAACACCTCCTAGTGCTTTGGTTAGCAGCCAAACAAAAGCCAAACCTATTAATCCACCAATCATACATAAAAAAGCACTTTCTATTAAAAATTCTGTAAGTATTATTTTGCTTTTTGCACCTATTGCTTTCTTTAATCCTATTTGGCTTGTTCTTTCTCTTACCGTTACAAACATTATATTGGCTACTCCAAATGCACCAACAATTAAACTTAAACCAGCAATAGCCCAACCACCAATAGTTACTTGGCTAAAAAAAGATTTTAAGGGATCGGCAGTTGCTGAAATATCATTTAATGCAAAATTATCTTCCTCGGTTGGTTGTATTTTTCTGATAGCTCTTAAAATTCCTGTCAACTCACCTTTAACATCATCTAAGGCATAATTGTCGTTTGCTTTAGCAATAATAAATCCACCAGAGTTTTCTTCGTTGGCAACTTGCTTACAATATAAATGTGGTACAATAATTCTATCATCAAATTGCCAACCATCCATAGAACTGCCTTGTTCTTTTAAAGTACCAATTACAATTGCTTTTTTATTGCCTAAAGAAATTGTTTTACCTATTGCATACTCCGGATTACCAAATAAATCTTTAGCAATGGTATAACCTAATACAACAGAGTTGGTACCACGTTCAAATTCTGCATTGCTTAAATACCTGCCATGCAAAACTTCTAGCACTAAAATTTTATCAAACTCTTCAGTAACGCCAGACCATAATACACGAGAGATTTCTGTGTTGCCATAACTAATGCTAGAGTTATAAAACATTGCATAAGCAACATTAGATATTAATTTAGCTCTTTTTTTTAATTCTTTTTGTTCAAAAGATGTTATCTCTGGTCTTTTTTGATATTTCCACCAAGGAGTATTTTCATCATTTACCCAAGGCGATTTTTGAATGTAAATTGTATTTCTTCCTAAACTTTCAATATTATTTTTTATATATTGTTCTAAGCTATTTATGGTAGCTAACACACCTATAATGCAAAAAATTCCTATTGCAATTCCAAATAACGATAAAAGTGTTCGTAACTTATGAACCTTTAGTTCTTGAATAGCCATTAAAAAACTATTCCATAAAATATTTAGCAGTTTTAACATTAAAATCAAAATTAAAGGTAATTTGTATTTCTAAGTAAAGTTTATGATTAGTGTGTGAGGTTTTATTTAACTGGTTACTTTGCAATATCAATTTAATGGCAAACTTGAAAGAAACAACATCATCAAAAAATAAAAAACTTAAAATTAGTTTTTGGCTTAGGTATAAAACTAATTATGGCGAAAATATTTTTATAACTTTTTTAAATAATGATTACAAGCTAACACAGCCTATTGCAATGCATTATTATGATGAGGTTTTTTGGACTACTGATTTGTTTTTAAGTATTAATGAACTAAATGATGAAAACATTTATTATCAATACCATGTAATTAATGAAGATGGAATAATAAAACAAGAAGCTTTTGCTGATAAATATTTTAATCTACATATTGGTAAAAGGGAAATTAATATTATTGATTACTGGAATGGTACTGAACTTGCAGAAAATATTTTTTTTACTAAACCATTTCTACAAACTCTTATTCCAAAAACAACTATAAAAACGTATTCACCCAAAGGCAAAAATTACAAGCATATTTTTAAAGTAAAAGCACCATTATTGCACCCCAATAAAACAATTTGCTTACTGGGAAATGTAAAAGAATTGAATAATTGGAATACACAAAAGCCCATACTTTTAACTAAAAAAGAAAAGGAATTTTATTATTCAACTTTTATTAAACTACCAACAAATTGTAATAATATAGAGTATAAATATGGTGTTTTTGATATTGAAAAAAAACAATTTGTACATTATGAAGATGGAGATAATAGAGTATTAAATAAACAACTTTGTTTTGACGATTTAACCATAGTGCATGATGGCTTTGTACAACTTCCTTTTAATTCATGGAAAGGTGCAGGGGTAAATATTCCTGTATTTAGTTTAAGATCTGAAAATAGTTTTGGTATAGGTGAGTTTTATGATTTAAAACTATTGGCAAAATGGGCTGCTAAGGTATCTCTTAAATTAATTCAAATTTTACCTGTTAACGACACTACAGAAAATTTCTCTGACTCAGATTCTTATCCTTATGCTGCCATTTCAGCCTTTGCTTTGCATCCTATTTATATTTGTTTAGATGAGTTAATAGATAAGTCAGATAAGGTTATAGTAAACAATTTTAACTCATTAAAAAAGAAACTAAATCAATCTTCTCAAGTTAGCTATTCAATGGTTTTAAAACATAAATGGCATTACTTACAACAAATTTTTACTAAAAAGCATACATTGGTTTTTGCTACTAAAGAGTATCAAACATTCTACCAAAAAAATAAATTTTGGTTAATACCTTATGCTGCTTTTTGTTTTTTAAGAAACAAATATGGAACGGCCAATTTTGCACTGTGGAAAGAATTTGCTATTTATAATGAAAAAAAAATTGCTCTATTAGTTTCTGAAAAAGGGAAACATTTTAAAGAAGTATCCATTCATTTTTTTGTTCAATTTTATTTACATAAACAATTATCAGAAGCTGTACAAGAGGCAAATAAGTTAGGCATTATTTTAAAAGGAGATATTCCAATTGGGATAAATAAAAATAGTGTTGATTGTTGGCAATACCCACAATTATTTAACTGCAATATGCAAGCAGGAGCACCTCCAGATGATTTTACAGAGAAAGGGCAAAACTGGGGCTTTCCTACTTATAATTGGCAAGTAATGCAAGAAGATAATTTTTTGTGGTGGAAACTAAGGTTTCAACAAATGCAATGTTATTATGATGCTTTTAGGATAGATCATATTTTAGGTTTTTTTAGAATTTGGAGTATTCCATCTAATGCTGTAGAAGGTGTAATGGGTTATTTTGTACCTGCAATTCCTTTGCAATTAAATGACTTTAATAAAAGTGGTATTTTTTTTAATTATGTAAGATATACCCAACCTTTTATAACAGATGAAATTCTTGAGTCTTTTTTTGATGAATATAAAGAGGAAGTAATTAATCAGTTTTTAATAAAAGATGATTTTTCGGATAATTATACTCTCACTGAAAAATTTTCAACTCAAATATTAGTAGAAAATTTCTTTTCTGCTTTGCCCAATAATACTAAAAACAATAAAAA
>JAIBAV010000119.1 GCA_019695015.1 Chitinophagaceae bacterium | reverse complement strand
ATTATTCAACTGTATAAAATATCAAAATGAAAATTTTTATATAATACTATCAATTAAAAAATTTTGAAAATGTATACTTCAACTTTATCAATTAAACTATTGTACATTAGCTGCTTTAAATAAGTACTGCTTACATGACTTTTGAAAAATTATTGCAACAGAGTTTAGTGTGGCGTGGGTTATACTTTTTTTCATTATTATTAGTAAATATTTTTTTAAGCAGAAGCTTACAAGCAGATGGCACAGGTTGGATATATTATTTAACTAACTTTTTTTCTTTTATTTTATTGGTTGCAAGTTTAAGTATGGAAAGTGGATATACTTACTATGCTGCAGGCAATATTATCAGCCATCATAAACTTGCCTGGTTTTCGTTGTGTTGGACCTTATTAATTTGTATTATTTCAGCAGCAGGTGTAGGTATTTATTTTAAAAGTATAAAAGGAATTGATACTTTTTATACCGATAATTTTATTTATTATGCTGCTACTTATATTTCGGGCATTTTGCTAATTAATTTTTTTATGGTTTTATTTTACGCTCAAAAAAATTATGCTACGCCAAATATTTTATTAAGTGTTATAAACTTTTTGCTCATTATAATAATTTTATTGAATCCAAAATCGTACAATATTGTAGTTAATAGCTATTTCTACAGCATATTAACACAAGGTATTTTATTGGCTATTGCATTTATTTATTTGAATAAATCTTTTCAACTAATTTCTTTGCCAGATAAATCGTCATTAAAATTATTGTTGAATTACTCTTTAGTAGCTTTAACTAGTAATGTAATTTTCTTTTTTGTATATAGAATAGATTATTGGTTTGTAAAATACAATGTTGAAAGTTGTACACCAGATGATTTAGGTAATTATATTCAAGCATCAAAGCTTGGACAAATGATGTTAATTGTGCCACAAATTTTTGCAAGTGTTATTTTCCCACATACAGCCAGTGGAGCTTCCAAAAATAATATTACAGAATCTATCCATATTTTTTTCAGAATATTTTTACAAGTATTAATTGTTGCTCTTATTGTTGTAAGTATTATTGGAAACTGGCTTTTCCCTGCTGTGTTTGGCATTACTTTTAATAAAATGACTATGCCTGTTTTATTATTACTTCCTGGTATATTTTCTTTATCTGTTTTATGTTTATTGAGTGCTTATTTTGGTGGTGTTGGTAAAGTTAAAATTAATGTTATTGGTGGGGTTTATGCTTTAATTATAGTAATAATAGGAAATTTAATTTTTATTCCTTTATATGGAATTATTGGTGCTGCCATTGTAAGCAGTATTGGCTATTCTGTTAATTTAGTATATTCTTTTTATCACTTTTTTAAAGATAATCCTACAAGTATAAAAACGTTATTTATTTTTAAAAGAAGCGATTGGGTGTGGGTGAAGAAAATGCTTTTTCATAAATCTACTACATAATGAAAATTATTTGGCTTGCAAGTTGGTATCCTAATAAATATGAACCAGTAAATGGCGATTTTATTCAACGCCATGCAAAAGCTGTTTCTAATATATTACCTATAGATGTATTGCATGTAGTGCAATTAGGAAAAAATTTTGAGGCTAATAATGAAATTGAAACTATTAATGCAAAAAACCTTACAGAACATATATGTTATTTTAAGTTTAAAAAATGGGACATTGGTATAATTGATAAAATAAGATACAATACTTTATATAAGAAAACGGCTTTAGCTTTTGTTGAAAATTTTATTAAAACAAATGGTAAGCCTGATTTAATACATGTTCATGTGCCCATGAAATCTGGTTGGGTAGCATATTCATTGAAAAAAAAATATTCCATTCCATATATTGTGTCTGAGCAGGCTTCTTATTATGATGATGAAGCACCAGATAATTTTAAAAACAGAAGTTTGTTTTTTAAATTAAATACAAAAAAAGTTTGTAAAAATGCAATTGCTATCAGCAATGTATCTAGTGTGATTGCTAAAAAAATGGAAAAGTTGCTGAATGTGAAAAATATTCATACTATTCATAACATTGCTAATACAAAGCGTTTTTTTTATATGCCTATTCAACCACAAAATGAATTTATTTGGGTACATGTTTCAACCTTAAGTGAGCAGAAAAATATACCTGGTATTATTTATGCTTTTCGTCAATTAGTAGCTGAAAATATTCAGCTTTGTAAGTTGGTATTAGTTGGTACATATAAAGAATTACATGAGCCTCTTGTAAAGCAGTTGCAACTAGAACATTTAATTAATTTTACCGGAGAAGTTACACATCATCAAGTGGCAGGTTATTTACAATCTGCAAATGCTTTTGTGCTATTTAGTAAACACGAAAATTTTCCATGTGTATTAGTAGAAGCTTTGTGTTGTGGTTTGCCAGTTGTTGCCACTAATGTTGGTGGCATAGCAGATGCTATAAATGACAATAATGGTTTGATGGTGCCATCTAATAATGTGGTGGCACTTACTGCTGCTATGAAAAGTGTAATGATGAATTATAAAAATTATAACCAAGCATTCATTGCAGAAAGAGCAAAACAACTTTACGATGATGAAGTAATTGCTAAACAGTTTGTTGCTTTGTATGAAAATTGTTTAAAGGATAAAGTTTAAACAAAAATTTCCTGAGCAATTAATAAACTTTCTTTTAAAGCATCTTTATTTATATTATTTATAAGATTTTCTTCTTCAAAATAAGTAATCATTAACTCAGTGTTCATATTGCCTACTAAACTATCTTGTGCCATTGGGCAACCACCAATTCCTTTTAAAGCCCCATCAAATCGTTTACACCCTGCATTAACCGATGCTTCAATTTTTTCCTTAAAGTTGTAAGGCGATGAATGTAAATGAACACCAATTGTTGTATTGGTATATTTAGGAATAAGTGTATTTAAAGCAAAACTTATTTGCTGAGGTGTGGCTAAACCAACAGTATCAGCCAATGAAATTATATTAATTTCTCTTTTTACCATTTCATTTGCCCATTGCAATAAAATTTCTTGGTTATATTCATCACCATAAGGATTGCCAAAACCCATACTTAAATACACAACTAATTGTTTTTTATTTTTAATACACAACTCTTGAATGGTTTCTAGTCTTTCTATACTTTCCTCTAAGCTGCTATTGGTATTACGTTGCTGAAATGTAGGAGAAATGGAGAAAGGAAAGCCTACATAAGTTATTTCATCAAAAATAACTGCATCTTCAGCACCTCTTATATTAGCTACAATGGCTAATAGTTTTGTATGGTTATTTATTTGTAGCCCTTTTATTACTTCTTTGGTATCTGCCATTTGAGGTATTGCTTTTGGTGAAACAAAACTTCCAAAATCTAAAGTATGAAACCCAACTTTTAATAAGCTGTTGATGTATCTAATTTTATCTTCTGTTTTAATAAAATTTTTCCAACCTTGCATAGCATCTCTGGGACATTCAACAATATTAATTTGATTAAATGTTTGCATTTTTTTTGCCTGTTTAAAGGTGTAAAAGTATTTACTTATTGCATAAAAAAACAGTTAATAAAAATATTAACTGTTTTAAATTTTTTGGTAAAACTAATTACAAACTTAAAAATTGGTCATGAATATAATCTGTTACTTTAACTAAGTCTTTTGTTTCTTCAAAAACAGCCAACTGTCTATCTGCACCTGTGCCTTGCTCTAACATTTTTTGAATGTAAGTTATAAATGGTCTGCTACCTAAATCATCTACTACATCATCCACAAAATCTAATAACTCGTATATCAGCAACCTTGTATTTACTTCAGATTCTTTTCCAAAATCTATCATTTTTCCATCAATACCATATCTGCCAGCTCGCCACTTGTTTTCATTTAATAAGGCTCTTTGATAAATAATAAAATTCAAATTTTCCGATCTTAGCTTATATAGTTTTGCACAAATAGCCTGAAATAATGCAGCAATAGCAATGGTTTCGGTTACAGTAAGTGGCACATCGCAAATTCTAAACTCAACGGTATTAAAAAAAGGATGCACTCTTAAATCCCACCAAATTTTTTTAGCATTATCTATACAATGTGTTTTTATAAGAAGGTTTACATAATTATCGTATGCTTCAATGCTGTCAAAATAATCTGGGATACCTGTACGAGGAAATTTATCAAAAACTTTTGTTCTAAAAGATTTGTATCCTGTTTTTCTTCCTTCCCAAAAAGGCGAATTGGTACTTAAAGCATATACGTGTGGCAAAAAATATCTGGCACTATTGGCAATATGAATGGCCATTTTTCTATCTTCCATACCTACGTGTACATGCAGCCCAAAAATTAAATTACTTCTTGCAGCTTCTTGTAATTCGTTTACAATTTCATTATAGCGTACATGCTCAGTAATTAATTGGCTTTCCCAATGACTGAAAGGGTGTGTACCACTTGCACCAACCCATAAACCTAAATCTCCTGCAATTTGGCTAATTGTTCTTCTTAGTGTAGATACATCTTTAAAAGCTTCGTCTATATCATAACAAATGTCTGTACCAACTTCTACAACAGCCTGATGCATTTCTGCTTTTACTTTATCTTTTATTAGTTTTTGACCTTCTTGTACTATTTTTTGCTCATGACTTTTTAATTCACGTGTTGTAGGGTCTATTACCATGTATTCTTCCTCTACTCCTAAAGTAAAATGTCTGTAATTAATATTTGCCATTTAGTTGAATAAGTTTTAAGTAAATAATAGCTGCTTTTTAATAAAATATTTATTCCGTTTCTTTATTTAAAATAAATTATTTGGTTTAGTATAAAGTTCTTTTAGCTGCACTGTGTTGTATGTATTTACCCCAAGTTAAATTATCTTTTCCGGGCTCGAACGACTGTGCTTTTTCAATTGCATATTTTGAAGCAGTTTCTACTACCCATGCAAAATTATCTTCCCCAACACTATTTTTATCTGCATCTGGTGCAGGGTTACAAAAATCTATTGCATAAGGTACGCCATTACGAACAGCTAATTCAACTGTATTAAAATCGTATCCTAAATAATGGTTAATACGAAGTACAATTTCTTCCATTAGTTTTAACCTTTCTGCACTTGGAGTAAAACTTGCAACATAACGTAAATGATGAGGATTGCGTGGCTCGTAAGGCATTATTCGTACATATTTTCCTCCTATGCAATAACAACGATAGTATTCTTCAAAAATAATTTCTTCTTGAAGTAACATTACTAATTGTTTCGTTTCGGCATGTTTTTCAAAAAAGTCTTCCATGCTTTCTAACTTATAAACACTCTTCCAGCCACCACCAGCAAATGGTTTCATGTAAGCAGGAAAGCCAGTGTAATTAAAAATACTTTCCCAGTCTAAAGGGTAAGCTAAATTGCTAAAAGATTCGCTAGAGGTATCGTCTGGTAAATCTCTAGAAGGTAGAATAACTGTTTTAGGTACAGGAACATCTATTTTTGTTGCCAAGCAATTATTAAAAAATTTCTCATCTGCACTCCACCAAAAAGGGTTATTAATTACTGCAGTACCACATAATGCTGCATTTTTTAAATAGGCTCTGTAAAAAGGAACATCTTGACTAATACGATCTATTATTACAGCATAATCAGATGGTTCGCCTTGCATTACTTTGTCTATACGTACAGGCTCAGCAACAATTCCTGGTATATTTTTACTGTTAATTGCAGCAACCAAAGCTTCCGGAAAACTTCTTTCTTTTCCGTGTAAAATACCAATTTTTCTCATAAAGGGATAGTTTAAATTATTAAAAAAGATTGAATAAATAAGTGTTATTATTTTTCCTTTTTCAATATAGAACTTATAGACTGAAAAACAAATTTTTTGTGAAAAAATCATTTAATTATTTTTAATGCTTTCCCTTATTTTTGAAAATATATGCCTCAGGAAAAATTAACTGACTTACATTCTGTTTACACAGAAACGCTAACCCTTACATCTGTATATCTAGAACGTGATGTTATAATAGATGTTTACTTTCCTAATAAAGTAGATAAACCAGAGAATTTAAGTTTACTAATTTTTAATGATGGGCAAGATTTACTGAAAATGCCTTTTGATGAAATATTAGACGAATTAACATCTCAAAACATAATTGAACCATTGTTTTGTATTGGAATTCATTGTGGCGAAGAAAGGAAAAGAGAATATGGTACTGCATATAGTGCAGATTTTAAACAAAGAGGAGATAAGGCAGGCTTATACAATAAATTTTTATTTGATGAATTATTGCCTACCATCAGATATGCTTATCATATACCATCTTTTAAAGAAAAATCGTTTGCTGGGTTTTCGTTAGGTGGGTTAAGTGCCTTAGATATTGTATGGAACCATGCAAACGAATTTACTAAAGTGGGCGTTTTTAGTGGTAGTTTATGGTGGCGAAAAAAAAGTTATGAGGATGGTTATGATGATGAAAACGATAGGCTAATGCACTTGCAAATAAGAAAAGGCACTTTTTACCCATGGTTGAAATTTTATTTTCAATGTGGGGCATTAGATGAAGTTGCGGATAGAAATAAAAATGGGATTATAGATAGCATTGACGATGCTTTAGACTTAATTGTTGAATTAAAAATAAAAGGATATTCTGATAAGCATATACAGTATGTTTTATTAGAAGATGGAAAACATGATACAACCACTTGGGCTAATGCTTTGCCAAATTTTTTAAAATGGGGGTGGGGCAAATAGGGTTTTAAAAAACGATTAACAATTCTTGTACTTATTTTAGATTAGCTTTATAACTTATTGTTGTAAAAAATGTTTTAATGAAACTAAACAAAACTCAATTATATCTTATACTTGGTGTTGTAATAGTTATTTGTATTCCATTAGTAGCTATGTTATTTACTACTGAAGTAAAGTGGAGTTTTTTTGATTTTGTACTTGCCGCTGTACTACTACTTTTTGTTGCTTTACTATGTGAGTTTTTATACAGAAAAATAAATAATATAGTTCTGAAAATTATTACATGTAGCTTGGTTATAATTACATGTATTTTATTTTGGATAGAAATAGCGGTAGGCTTATTTAATAGCCCATTTGCAGGAAGTTAATAAAACTGAAATTTTAATTTCTATTTTCTTTAATTTAATAAAGAGTGTGTACTAGAGTTTTGAAAAATGACTGCTTAACATTTGTAAAAATTACTTAAAGTAATCTTTATTGTTTACATTTTAAATTAGTACTCAAACTTATCTTCATTGATTAAATTAGTAAATAAGGATGAATATTTTTTAATTAATATTTGTCAATAGCAATAATGCATGCTACAGCATTTTTGTTATTGGTTTCGGTTTTAAAACCTATTGTTCCGTTGGTATTTGCATTGTAACTAACACCATTTATTGTATATTTTTGCAGTGCATTATTAATAGCGTTTTCAAAGCCTAACCCTTTGTTTTGAGAAATGATATTATTTAGCTGAAAAACATCTAATGCCTCTTTACTAGTAATAATTGCAAAATAATCTTTATTGCCAATATCATCGGCTTGTAATTTTTTGCCTTTTGGAAATAAACGATAACCAGTAATGCCACAATAAGGAGAGAACATTGATTTTGTTGCATCAGAAGAGGATGGATAAGGAAATAAAACGTAGCTACTTCCATCTGTTTCCATTCCAATTACATATACATAACACTCGGTATTATTTTTTAATTCTATTTTAAAACCTGTTCCTTTAGGAATTGGATTAACAGTTTCAAAAACATTGTTGTTTACTGTTTTTAAAGGTATGTATTGTTTAGTTTCTGCATTAACCAAGCCTAAATCTACTTCTAAATTTTTTGCAATTGCGGCACCTTGTTTAATCATTGGGTTTAAGCCATACGCTTCTCTAACGAAATGTTTAAAATCTTTATACAATACCCAGCCAATTCCATTTTCGCCCCACTCATTACCCCAACTATTCATTATTTGAAATGCACCACCTTCTTTTCTATCATCGTATCCAATAACACACATTGCATGTCCTCCAAAGCCCATCATATTATAGTCATCGGCAGTAGGATGCCAAATTTCTTTACCCATCATATCTTGCATAAAACTTCCTCCTACCATCATTCCTATTACAACAGGAACATCTTTAGCAAGGTGTTGTTTGATGGCATAGATATCAATTTGAGCAGCACTTTCTGTTTCTGTTAATCTGGTAAAACCAATTATTTTATTTTGTCCTGCTTCGTTTATTAACTGTCCATTTGGTTGGTTGGTACAATCTTTATCTGTATAAGGAAAATCGTTGAATGGAACTGCTCCTACTTGAGTTAAATTTTGCATTGCACGAATAATGTAACTACCCTGGCATCCTTCTAAGCCAATTTGGTTGTACATAAAAGATGGGCTAAAAGCAGCTGCATTAGGATCAATACCTTTACTTGTAGATTCTACAATTGTTCTGGCCGCATAAGCACTACTCCAAGCAACACAACTTCCTTGTTGCCCTTGGTTTAACCTGTTTGGAGAAAATTTTAGCAATGAAATATATTCGGGCAAATTATTTTTACTTTCATCTAAACCTTCATAAACTTCTGCTTTAGCAAAAGTATCTTTGTTTAAATTACCACCTGTTGAAAATTGTTGCACTATGTTGCTAACTGAACTAAAATTGCAACCACCTTTAAAATAAAAGAAAGCTGCACCAGCTAACACTACTAATAATAAAGCAGGTTTACGTATAAGCAAACCAATAATCATAGGTAAAAATTGCATTAAACCACCACCACCTCTGTTGCCTCCACCACCACCAGGTGTATTTTGATTTTCGTTGGAAAAGTTATCCTTATCGTCATCAACCATTCTTATAGGCATAATAAATATTTTAGGAATGAAAATAAAATTAATAGCAATACTACAACAAGTATAATAAAAGTGCTTGAAACTAATATTTTTGTTAATAATTTTAGAGCATAAGTGCAGCTAAAACATAATCTGCTAATAAAATTAAAATACAACTTACAACAACAGCAGTGGTACTTGTTCGCCCAATTTCTAATGCACCACCTTTTACATGATAACCATAATAAGCAGGTACGCTGCTAACAATAAAAGCAAAAGTATATGCTTTACTGAGTGCAAAAAAAACGTTGTATGGTGTAAAGTTTTGCCTTAACCCTATATCAAAAACATCTTCAGAAATGATACCACTTGCAACACCAGCTATTTTGCCACCCCAAATAGCTAATACTGCACTTAAAACAATTAAGCAAGGTATTACTAGCAATGCTGCAGAAATTTTAGGAAGAATTAAATAATTTTTTGTGTTAATTCCCATTATTTCTAAAGCATCTATTTGTTCTGTTACTTGCATATTTCCTAATTCACTTGCAATTTTACTACCTACCACACCAGCTAATACAATACTTACAACAGTCGGCGAAAGTTCAAGTATAACGCTATCTCTTACAATTTGTGCAATAGTACTTTGTGGAACTAAGGGGCTAACCAATTGGTAAGCTGTTTGCACAGTTGTTACAGCTCCTAAAAATAAAGAAATGATAATTACAATAGGTAATGCACCAATGCCAATTTCAACACTTTGATGCATGAATTCCTTCCAGAGCATTTTATGATTTTCTGGCTTAGTAAACATGCTTTTGAGCATTAAAATGTATCTGCCAAAATGCGAAAAAAATTTCATTGTATTGTAATCTGTTTTTTATTTATTCTTTTTTTTCAATCTGTTCCACCAGTTGGTTCTTTGAACTTCTGTGTCTGTATCTAATTTGTTTTTTACTTGTGCATCTATTACTGCAATATTAGCTACATTAATTATATTTCTTATACTGCTACCTAATTGTAAAACATGAACAGGTTTTTTTAACCCCAATAAAATAGGACCAATTGCATCTGCTCCACCTAATTCTTTTAATAAATTATAAGCGATATTACCTGCTGTTAGGTTAGGGAAAATTAAAACATTTACATTTTCGTCAATCAAATTACTGAATGGATAATTTTCTTTTAGCACTTCTTTGTTGAATGCAAGACTGCCTTGCATTTCGCCATCTACAATTAAGGATGGATTTTTTTGTTTAAGTATGCTGGTTGCTTCTGCAACTAATCTTGCTTCGTGGCTATTGCTACTACCAAAATTACTATAGCTTAACATAGCAATACGTGGTGTAATATTAAAACTTCTTACTTCTTTAGCAACTAATAAAGCAATATCTGCCAGTTCTTCTGCAGTTGGGTTATAATTAATAGTGGTATCTGCCAAAAATATTGGGCCTTTTTGTGTACTTAGTAAATACATGCCTGCAATTTTTTGTACACCTTCTTCTGTACCAATAATTTGTAATGCAGGTCTGATGGCTTCGGCATAATTTCTTTTTAAACCACTTATCATTGCATCGGCATCTCCTGTTTCTACCATCATACAACCAAAGTGGTTTCTTTCTTTCATTATCTTAATACTTTCGTAGTGGTTAAAGCCTTTGCGTTGACGTTTTGCAAAAAACAATTCGCCATAAAGTTCTCTTTTGCTTTCGTATTGTTCATCTCTAGGGTCAATAATTGGAATATCGGTTAAATCAATATTATGTTCATTGGCTATTTCTCTTATTTTCTTTTCTGTTCCTAATAAAATAGGGTAGGCAATTCCTTCATCATAAATAATACTTGCTGCTTTTAAAATTTTATCGTTATCGGCTTCGGCAAATACCAAGCGTTTTGGATCTCTTCTTGCTTTGTTACCAATTGCTCTTAATAATTGGTTATCTAGGCCTAATCTTTTATTTAGTTCAAGTTCATAAGCTTTCCAATCGGTAATAGTTTTTTTAGCTACACCACTTTCTATCGCAGCTTTTGCTACTGCTGGTGCTACAATAGAAATCAATCTTGGGTCAACTGGTTTTGGAATAATATAATCAGTTCCAAAAGATAAATTTTTTAAATTATAGGCAAGGTTTACAATATCTGGAACAGGTGTTTTTGCCATATCTGCCAATGCTCTTACGGCTGCTAATTTCATTTCTTCGTTAATGGTTGTTGCCCTAACATCTAAAGCTCCTCTAAAAATGTATGGAAACCCTAAAACATTATTCACCTGATTAGGAAAATCGCTTCTACCGGTTGCCATAATAACATCATTTCTTGCATCTGTTGCATCTTCATAACTAATTTCAGGATCAGGATTAGCCATTGCAAAAACAATTGGATGTTTTGCCATGCTTAATATCATTTCTTTGCTTACTACATTGCCTTTACTTAATCCAATAAAAACATCGCTATTTTTTATTCCTTCTGCCAATGTCATATCCTCACAATCTATTGCAAATTCTAATTTTTGTTCATCTAAATCTGTTCGTTGTTTAGTTATTAATCCTTTGCTATCAAATACTTTTACATTTTCTTTTTTAACTCCAAGTGCAACATAGAGTTTTATACAAGAAATGGCTGCCGCTCCAGCACCATTAACCACTACTTTTACTTTTTCTATTTTCTTTTTTTGCAGTTCTAATGCATTTAGTAAAGCAGCTGCACTTATTATAGCAGTGCCATGTTGGTCATCATGCATTACAGGAATTTTCAATTGTTTTTTTAATTCCTTTTCAATATAAAAACATTCAGGTGCTTTAATATCCTCTAAGTTTATACCTCCAAATGTGGGTTCTAATGCTTTTACAATTTCAACAAACTTTACAGGGTCTTTTTCATTAATTTCAATATCAAAAACATCAATATCGGCAAATACTTTAAATAAAACACCTTTTCCTTCCATAACTGGTTTGCCAGCTTCAGGGCCTATATCTCCTAAGCCTAAAACTGCTGTGCCATTGCTTATTACAGCAACTAAATTACCTTTTGCTGTGTATTTGTAAACATTATCAATATCTTTTGCAATTTCTTTACATGGCTCTGCTACACCTGGGCTATATGCCAATGAAAGGTCTCGTTGTGTCTTTGCTTCCTTTGTAGGAATTACTTCAATCTTGCCTGGTTTTCCTTGTGCATGGTATTCTAATGCTTGTTCTCTTCTTATATCTTTATTGCTCATAGGTTTTATACTTTATTGATTGGAATAGAAATAAAATTGTTTTTAAGCTTAAAGTGAAATAGTGCAAAATACAATAAAGTAGTTAATTTGAATACTGCTTTTTTTGAAATTCAGGATAAAAAAAGTCGTTTAAAATGATAAACATCCTAAACGACTTTATTTTTTGAACAATTGTTATTTTTATGCTTCTTGTAAAAAAGGGTAACTATAATCAGTTGGTGGGTTATAAGTTTCTTTAATTGTTCTTGCACTTAACCAACGATATAAATTTAAAGCACTGCCTGCTTTATCGTTAGTACCACTGGCTCTTGCACCACCAAAAGGTTGTTGACCAACAACAGCACCTGTTGGTTTATCATTTATATAAAAATTTCCGGCAGCATTTCTTAATTTATTTGTTGCAAGCTCAATAGCAGCTTTATCTTGTGCTAGTATAGCACCTGTTAAAGCATAAGGGCTTGTACTATCTACTAATTCTAAGGCTTTTTCAAAATTATTTGCAGGATATACGTATAGTGTAAGAACAGGGCCAAAAATTTCTTCACACATAGTTGTATATTTTGGATTGGTAGTTTCAATTACTGTAGGTTGAATGAAATAACCTTCTTTTTTATCGCATTTACCGCCAACTAAGATTTTAGTTTTTGCATCTTTTTTAGCATTGTCAATATATCGCTTAATGTTATCAAAACTTTTCTCATCTATTACGGCATTAATAAAATTGGTGAAGTCTTCTGTTGTTCCCATTTTCATGCTTTTAACACCTGCAATTAATTTCTTTTTCACTTCATCTGCAATATTACTTGGTATATATGCTCTGGAAGCTGCACTACATTTTTGCCCCTGAAATTCAAATGCACCACGTAAAATGGCAGTAGCCACTACATCGGCATTGGCAGATTTATGGGCCAACACAAAATCTTTTCCTCCTGTTTCTCCAACAATTCTTGGATAGGATTTGTATTTTGCCATATTTTTTCCGATGGTTTCCCACATATTATTAAATACACCTGTACTTCCTGTAAAATGCACACCTGCAAATTCATGATGATTAAAACACACTTTTCCAATGGTTGGCCCATCTACATAAATTAAATTAATAACACCATCTGGTAATCCTGCTTCTTTTAAAATTTTCATAAACATTTGTGCAGAATAAATTTGCGTATTGGCTGGCTTCCAAACTACAACATTGCCACACATGGCTGCACTAGTAGGTAAATTACCACCAATGGCTGTAAAATTAAATGGTGTTACAGCTAAAACAAATCCTTCTAATGGTCTCCATTCAGTTCTGTTGTGCATACCAGGCCCACTAATAGGTTGTTGCTTATAAATTTCACTTAAAAAGTGAACATTGAATCTCAAAAAATCTATTAATTCACATGCACTATCAATTTCTGCTTGGTAGGCATTTTTACTTTGGCCAAGCATGGTGGTGCCATTTATGTAGCTACGATATTTGGTAGCAATTAAATCGGCAGCTTTCAAAAAAATGGCTGCTCTGGTTTCCCATTGCATATTTGCCCAACTTTCTTTAGCAGCTAATGCTGCTTCAATTGCTTGGTGTACATGTTTTTCTTCGCCTGCATGAAAATATCCTAATATGTGTTTTATTTCATGTGGTGGCCGAATGGCTACTTTTCTATTGGTTCTTACTTCTTTATTTCCAATATACATTGGAACATCTATTTCAGTATTTTTTAATTCGGCTAAAGTGGCTTTAAGTTTTATTTTTTCTGCACTGTTGGGGGCATAGTTTAAAACTGGCTCATTTACAGGCATTGGGTAAGAAAAGGTTCCAAGACTCATAATGAAAAATTTTAGATTTAAGGCTGCAAAGTTAAGGAAGTTTTCAGCTCATCTTCTTTAAAAGAGATTTAGTTGAAATTCATCTGTTTTTTAAAATATAATTAATAGCTTATCATTGTATTTTAAAATATGTACAATAAAAAAAACAATATATTAATTAAGTACGCAGGTATGGCAACACAACTATTAGTTGGGCTTGGGTTAACTACATGGTTTGGCAACTGGATAGATAAAAAAAATATATTCAAAAAGCCTGTTTTTACCTGGATTTTACCTTTAATATTTGTAATTGGATTTTTAATAAAATTAATAAAAGACTTAAATAAAAAATAATGTTTCAGCAATCTAAATTTGGCAAATTAATAATGCCATTTTTTGCCTTGTTTACTTTAGTGAATATTGTATTTATTACTTGGGCAGAAAAATGGGATGCCATTAAACTTAATCATACTGTTATTATTTTTGGGAATGCATTGCTGTTTTTACTTTCCATATTTAGTATTTGGATGCATTTAAAAGCTGTAAATCATAAAAACCCATCAGTAATGGTAAGAGGAGTTTTAGGCAGCACTTTTGTAAAAATAATTTTAATAGCCACTTCTATTTTATTGTATTTGTATTTTACTCCTAAAGAACATCAAAGCAAATTAGCAGTTATTGCAGTAATGGTTTTATATCTCATTTATGTATTTATTGAAGTTAGGGTAGTTGTAAGGCTAAATAAAAAGAAAGTTAAGTAATGCCAATAGTTGAGAAACCTTTAAATAGTTTAGCTCATTTTTTACCTGATGAAAGTTTGGATATTGTTCTTCAATTTATTCAACAATACAAAATTCATTTGCTTGTTACTCAAAAAAGAAAAACCATTTTAGGAAACTATAAACATGCAGGCTTACAAAGCAATCATAAAATTTCGGTTAATGGTAATTTGAATAAGTATGAGTTTTTAATTACTTTTTTACATGAATTAGCCCATTTGCTTACCTACGAACAATTTAAAAATAAAGTAGAGCCTCATGGAAAAGAGTGGAAGTTTTTTTATAGTAAACTATTAACTGAGTTTGTTCAACTAAAAATTTTCCCAAACGATATAGTTATAGCTCTTCAAAAATCTATTTTAAATCCTGCTGCTACTGCTAATGGCGAAACAGATTTACTACGTGTTTTAAGAAAATACGATACTGCTAATAACCCTCAATTACAAATGATTGAAAATATTCCAACTCATTCTAAATTTAGTATTGAGAATGGAAGGATTTTTATTAAAGGGCAAAAAAGAAGAAAAAGGATAGAATGTATAGAAATAAGCACCAACAAAATTTATTTATTTAATCCTTTGGTAGAAGTAAAACTGTTTGAGTAATTATAGCACAGTTATTTGTATTTTGCACTTACTTTAAACTTTTTGTTATGAAGAAAGCTAAGCCATTTATTGCCCTTGTTATTTTAGTGGTAGTCGCTATTTTTTTAAGAAACTGTGTAAGCAATAAATCTAACAAGAAAGAGGTAGATGAAAATGTAAAACAAAGAGGTTTAAACCGAAATCCATCTAATATAAATTACACTAAACATGCAAAATGCAGAATGGATTGTAGGCATATTGATGAAAAAGAAGTAGTGTATATTTTAGAAAATGGAAAAATTAATTACAGCAAAAGTGATTTAAAAGGTAAAGATTGCAATAAAAAATATGCTGTAGAAGGTATTAGTAAAGACAAACAAAAATTGAGAATAGTTTTTGCCCCATGCAACAACGAAGTTACTGTTATAACCTGTATTGATTTAGATACAGAATGGGAGTGTAGCTGCCCTGGTGATGAGTAAATAATTATTCTATAACAACCCTTCTCAATTCTAGCAAGTTTAAAGAATTAGGGGTGAAATTTTGTACATTATTGTTTACCAAATGTATAATCATATCGTACCATATTGGTATAATTGGTAATTCTTCTTTTATAATATTATCCAATGCCTTGTATAAATTTAATCTTGCACTATCATTAGTTTCTTGCAATGCTTGTTCGTATAATTTATCATAAGTTTTATTGTTAAATCTAGTATAGTTGGGTGGTGCAGGGTTCTTACTATAAAATACTGCAAAATAATTTTCTTCATCAGGGTAATCGGCAATCCAACTACCTCTAAAAAACATGGCTTTACTTTTAGCAGTTTGTTCTAACAATAAACTTTTTTGAATCACTTCCACTTGCATTTTTATCCCAACCAATTCACATTGCTTTGTAATAAAACTTGCAACATCTGCATATACAGGTATAGTTAATAACGTAATAGGTATAGTTGTATAATTGTACTGAATGCTATCTAATATTTTTTTTGCTTTTTGAGGGTTATATTCAAAAAACTTATCCTGTAATTTGTTAGCAGGTAAACCATAAGGTATAAAACCATTATTGGCAGCAAAGCCAATGCTGTTACGCATGTACAGCATTAATTGCTCTTTGTTAATGGCATAATTAATAGCTTTTCTGATTGCTTTAATTTTTAATGGAGAGCTTTTTACCAGTTCATTATTTTCATCCATTAATATTCCTAAATATTCAGTATTCAAATAGGCATGTTTGTTAAGTTTAATTTTGTTCTGCCAATTTTTTCTCAGTAGCCCGTTTTTGGTTAAAACCTCATCTTTAAAACTAGCATCTATATCATTTATAAAACTTAATTTACCTTGCCTAAATTGTAAAAATTCTGTTGCCTTATTATCAAAAAAACTTACTTTAATTGCATCTATTTTGGGTAATGGTGTGCCATCCAAATCTTTCTCCCAATAGCTCTCATTTTTGTGCAATACCAATGCTTGCCCCTCTTGCCACATAAAAAATTTAAATGGCCCTGTGCCACAAGGGTTATTTCTAAAATCTTTACCAAATTTCTCTACCACTTCCTTTGGTACAATACTACAATATTGCATGCTTAAAATACCCAAAATAGGATGAAAAGGCTGTAATAGTTTTAGTTGAAAAGTAGTATCGTTAATAGCTTTATATGGTTCAATAGTATCTACTTTATTATTGAAAATCCATGCCCCACTACTTGCAGTTTTTTTATTAATAATTCTCTGAAAACTATAGACAATATCATTGGCATTCATTTTTCTTCCTTTACCATTTTTAAATGCTTGGTTGTCATGAAAAAAAATATTGTTTCTTAAATAAAAAGTGTATGTTCTCTTATCCTCACTAATGCTCCAACTTTTTGCTAAGGATGGTACAATTTGCAAGTTGCTATCCACTTCAACCAATGTATTATACAACTGATGTACAGCCCACATAATACTTTGATTTTTTGCAAATGCAGGGTCTAAAGTTGCAATGCCTGCAGTTTCGTTATAACTAAATATTTTTTTACTACTATTGTTATTTTGTGTACAACCATAGTTTAAAAAGCTGATATAAAAAAACAACCAAATTAATTTTATTTTAATAAGCCATTTCATTACAACGAATATCTTACTTTTAATGTTTTAAAGATATTTTTATTTAACAAACTTTATACTTGCTATGACACTTTTGTTGCGTCGCACCCTTGTGCTTACTGTAATGTTACTGAGCAGTTTTAGTGTACTATATGTAAATAATACTTCGGCACAAATTTTAAACAAAAAAGAAAGTTTTAATGCTGACGATAGTTTAAGAGGCACATTAAATGCAAACAGAAATTGGTGGAATGTATTGCGATATGATATTACTGTAAAGCCCAATATAGTAACTAAAGAAATTACAGGAATTGTTTTAATTCAAGCAATAGCCACTGCATCTGGCAAAACAATGCAATTAGATTTACAACAGCCTTTAATAGTTGATAGCATTGTATCAAAAGGAAATTATTTTACAGTAAAAAATGGAGTTAAAAAAACCCTTACCTCTATACATGAGCAGTATAAATTTATACAAACAGGCAACATTGTTTTAGTTGATTTAAATACAATTCAAAGAAAAGGAAATAGAATCAATTTTCACATTTACTATCATGGCAAGCCCAAAGAAGCCATAAAACCACCTTGGGATGGAGGTTGGATTTGGAAGAAAGACAAACAAGGCAACCCTTTTGTAAGTGTTGCTGTACAAGGCTTAGGAGCAAGTGCATGGTTTCCTTGCAAAGACCATCAAAGCGATGAACCAGATTTAGGAGCTACTTTAAAAATTACTGTGCCAGATACTTTAGTTGCTGTTGGCAATGGTAAAATTATTGCAATAGATAAAGTGCCCAATTCTAATTTAAATACTTACACTTGGCAAGTAAAAAACCCAATTAACAGTTACAACATTATTCCATACATTGGTAAATATGCTGTTATTAATGATACTTTAAAAGGGAAAAAAGGAACATTAAATTTAAGCTACTGGGTTTTAGATTATAATACAGATAAGGCATTAAAACAATTTGAACAGGTAAAGCTTATGCTTAGGGCTTTTGAGTATTGGTTTGGTCCTTATCCTTTTTACGAAGATGGCTACAAAATTGTAGAAGCACCTCATTTAGGTATGGAGCATCAAAGTGCAATTGCTTATGGTAATAATTACAAAAATGGTTATTTAGGTACTGACAGAAGTGGTAACACAGGTTGGGGCTTAAAATGGGATTTTATAATAATTCACGAAAGTGGACATGAATGGTTTGGCAACAATATTACTGCCAAAGATGTTGCTGATATGTGGATTCACGAAGCATTTACAACCTACAGCGAAACATTATTTACTGAATATTATTATGGTAAGCAAGCAGCCAATGAATACAATTATGGCCAAAGAAAAAATATAAGAAATGATGTACCAATAATTGGGCAATATGGTGTTAATAAAGAAGGAAGTAGTGATATGTATGATAAAGGCAGTAATATGTTACACTCTATTCGTCATGCTATTAATAATGATGAGTTGTTTAGAAAAATTTTAAGAGGGTTAAATAAAACTTTTTATCATAAAACAGTCACATCACAACAAATTGAAGACTATATTTCTAAAAATGCTAGATTCGATTTTTCAACAGTTTTTGACCAATATTTAAGAGCTACTCAAATACCTATTTTAAATTATAAAATTAGCAACGATGGTAAAACAGTAACTTTAAAATATTCCAATTGTGTTGTAGGGTTTAACTTACCAATTTGGTTAAACAATAATGCTCAGAGAATAAATTTTAATAACAACAGCGAAAGCCAAATAATAAATGCAGATGAAAATATTTTAACCGAAATACAAAATTTAGATAAGCTGTATTATATACAAATAAAAGAAGAGAATTGATAGAAGGCTAATTTTTACTTACAATAGAATTTTGCTTTCTTAATCTGCCGGCGCCTTTATATTTTTGTTTCCAATAAGATTCGTCTAAATCACTAATCATAACTCCATTGCTGGTAGATGCATGTACAAACTTATTATTCATTATATAAAACCCAACATGCGAAACTCTCTTTTTTCTTCCTCCACTATGAAAGAAAACTAAATCACCTTCTTTTAAATCATCCGTTTCAATTTTTTCCACCACTTCGTATTGCTCTCTAGATGTTCTAGGTAAAACAGTTTCATAAACTTCTTTTGCAATGGTTTGGGTAAATGCAGAACAGTCAATACATTGCTCAGTAGAGCCACCAAGGCAATATTTAGTGCCCCACCATTTATCTATAACTTGTAATAAATGCAGGTTGTTTAGCTTTTCTACAGTTGCATCTAAAATTACAGCATATTTTAACTGTAAATAATCTGCATTTTCAATTGTAGATTCTGTGTATTCTACTTTTGGTTTAGTGTAAGTAACAGTTTGTGTGCTTTTCTTTTCTTCTGATTTATTCTTTGAAGTGGTATTAATAGTTTTATGTTTGGAGGTTACAACAGTTCCAGGAGCAACCTCAATATTTTCAATAAAAGTAACCTTGTGTTGTTGTTTAGAGGCTGTAGGCTTAGGCATTGATGAAACATCTTTAGCAGTTAAAGTATGCAAAGATTTACAACTGGTTAAAATGGCAAATGCTGCCAATATATAAAATGTGTTTTGTATCTTCATGTATCCTCTTTTGTTTCCTACATGGTGTAAAAAATATAATTACAACTTATTTAATTTAATAATTAAATACAAAAAGCAAATAATTAGTACACGATTGATGCAAATTAACCCTTCATTACCTAAAAAAACATCATTCTGCAAAACTTTTTAACATTCTTTTCAGTTTAACCTTATTGTGGATAATTGATATTTTTAACCATCTTAATTAAAAACGATATTTGAAAATTAAGTTAACAGAGCTACAATGGTTTCATTTTCTACACTATATAATAACCTTAAACCAATCATTTTAATTGGATTTATTTGTATATATAGCACAAAAACTAAAGCAAAACAACTAGAGAAAAAGGATACAGTTGCACCAATAGTTAAATCAAAACTCATATTTATAAAAGCAGAAACAATTAAAACAGCAGCAGGTACAAAATCAGTTGTATTCAATACAAATGGCACTAAACTTTATGCAATGAATTTAGAAGGTATGAGTATTTCTGAATTTGACAGAGCAACAAGAATTAATACAAGAGTATTTAAGTTTAAAGGAACAAAAGCCTTGGGCTGGGATTACAAAAAACATACTACAATGGATTCCTTTGAAGAAAAACCGGTAGAAGCATGTTTTAGTAACAATAATCAAATTCTATGGGTATCCTTACATAATGCTAAAGGAATTGTTCCTATAAATTTTTCAAAAGATTCTATTCACCATGATTTGAATTTAAAAAAGAAAAAAATTTATATACAATATCCAGATAAAAAAAGGAAAGATAGTTTGGAAGTTCCACTAATTAAAACTGGTAAAACACCCAAGGTAATTGCTTGTACCAGTAATGATAGTTTTTTATTGGTTAGTAATTGGCATAGCAACAATGTTAGTGTAGTAAAATTAAACAATGGTGTTTATCCTTATGGTAAGGTAATAGCTACAATTCCTGTACAATCAATTCCAAGAGGTATTGCTATAGATAATGATAACCAAAAAACGTATATTGCTATAATGGGGAGTAAGTTAATAAGTGTTATAGATAATAAAACCTGGTTATTTGAACGAAATATTAAGGTTGCTTCTAAACCAAGGCATATTGTATTAGACAATAAAAAAAGACTTTTTGTTAGCTATAACAGTCTAGATAAAATTGCATGTATAGATGCATTAAGTGGTAAAAAACTTTTTGATATAAAAACTAAAAATCAACCAAGAACAATTGCATTAAGTAAAAACAATAAATATTTGTTTGTTACCTGTTATGGTGGTAATGCATTAGAAGTTTTTAAAATAAACGATACAGGCTTTATAAAATTATATACTTTAGAAAGTGAAGGCAAACCTGTTGGAGTAGATATTTATGAAAATGAAAACACAATAGAAGCTTGGGTATGTAATTACAAAGAAGGAAACGTAAAAATATTCACTTTTAAAAAAGAAGAAATTTTAAAAAAATAATTAAGGAGAATTATATTATAAAAATGCAATTTTCACACTTACATACACACACACAATATTCTTTGTTAGATGGTGCTGCCTCTATTGAAAGCTTGTATAAAAAAGCACTAAGAGATAATATGCCTGCAGTTGCAATAACAGATCATGGCAATATGTTTGGTGCATTTTCTTTTGTAGCAGAAGCATGGAAAAAAACAAAAGTTGTAGGCAAAACAGAAGATGGAAAAGAAAAACTTGAACCAATTGTAAAACCAATAGTTGGCTGCGAGTTTTATGTTGTAGAAAATAGGCATATACGTTCCTTTACGAAAGGAGCAAAAGACAAACGGTACCATCAAGTATTACTGGCAAAAAATCAACAAGGTTATCAAAACCTTATAAAACTTACCTCCTTAGGATATATAGAAGGTATGTATAGCAAATATCCTAGAATAGATAAAGAACTTATTTTAAAACATTCTGAAGGTTTAATTGCTACTTCTTGTTGTATAGGAGCATACATTCCACAAACAATATTAAACGAAGGAGAGGAGGCTGCTGAAAAAGAATTTAAGTGGTGGTTAGATGTGTTTGGAGATGATTTTTATATTGAATTACAAAGGCATAATTTAAAAGATCAAGTACTTATTAACGATACTCTTTTAAAATTTAGTAAAAAATATAATGTACCAACAATTGCAACCAATGATAGCCATTACACAGATAAAGAAGATTACAATGCACATGATATTTTACTTTGTGTAAATACAGGAGAGTTGCAATCAACACCAGGTTCTGATGACATTGTAAATGATGACTTAAGCGTAAAAGGCAAGCGTTTTAAATTCGCTAATGATCAGTTTTATTTTAAAACTACTCAAGAAATGAAAGAGTTGTTTATAGATATACCTGAAAGTATTGATAATACGAACGCTATTGTAGATAAAATAGAAGTACTTAACCTTAAAAAAGATATTCTCTTACCAGCATTTCCAATACCTAGTTCTTTTAAAATTCATAACGATGATAACCTAAACCAGTGGGAATATTTAAAACACATAACTTACGAAGGAGCTAAAAAAAGATATGGAACAATAGATGCAACTATTGAAGAAAGAATAAATTTTGAACTCTTTACCATAAAAACAATGGGTTTTGCAGGCTATTTTTTAATTGTAGCCGATTTTATTATGGCTGGCAAAAATATGGGTGTTTTTGTAGGGCCAGGTCGTGGGTCTGCTGCAGGTAGTGTAGTAGCTTATTGTATTGAAATTACCAATATTGATCCCATAAAATATAATTTACTTTTTGAAAGATTTTTAAATCCAGATAGAAAGTCAATGCCTGATATAGATACAGATTTTGACGACGAGGGCAGGCAAAAAGTTATTGATTATGTAGTTAGTAAGTACACCAAAAACCAAGTTGCACAAATTGTTACATTTGGTACAATGGCTGCTAAAAGTAGCATTAAAGATGTTGCAAGAGTTTTAGGTGTTAGTTTTGAAGATAGTAATAATTTAGCCAAATTGGTGCCTGATAAGCCAGGTACAGAATTAAAAGCTTGTTTACATGCCAAACTTACAAACGAAGGGTATAGTATTGTAAAAAAAGGCAACGAAGAGTTGTTTACTTTAGATGCAGATAGTATTGATAATATAAAAAAGCTTAGAGAAATTTATCAATCAGAAACAAATGATATAAGAAAAAAAGTTTTATTAGAAGCTGAAAGATTAGAAGGTAGTGTGAGATCTACAGGCATACATGCAGCAGGAATTATAATTGCCCCTACAGATATTACAGATTTAATACCTATAGCCTCAGCCAAAGATTCTACAATGTGGGTAACTCAAATTGATGGAAGCTCAATTGAATCTGCAGGAGTCATCAAAATGGATTTTTTAGGATTAAAAACACTTTCCATTTTAAAAAATGCCATAGAGTTAGTTAAGCTCAATCATAATGTAGATATAAACCTTGATCAATTACCATTAGATGATAAAAAAACTTTTGAACTGTATCAGCAAGGAAATACTAACGGCACTTTTCAGTTTGAAAGTGTTGGAATGCAAAAATGTTTAAGAGAATTAAAACCCGATAAGTTAGATGATTTAATTGCTATGAATGCTTTGTATAGGCCAGGCCCAATTGCTTATATTCCTAAATATATTGCTCGTAAACATGGTACAGAAAAAATAGAGTATGACCTACCTGAGATGGAAGAATACTTATCAGAAACTTATGGAATTACAGTGTATCAAGAACAAGTAATGTTACTTAGCCAAAAATTAGCAGGATTTACCAAAGGAGATGCAGATGTACTGAGAAAAGCAATGGGTAAAAAACAAAAAGATGTACTTGCTGTTAAAAAAGGAGAGTTTATAACAAAAGCTTTAGAAAAAGGACATCCTAAAGATAAGTTAGAAAAAGTATGGACAGATTGGGAAGCTTTTGCTGAATATGCATTTAATAAATCTCACTCAACCTGTTATGCTATTGTTGCATACCAAACTGCTTATTTAAAAGCACATTACCCAAGTGAGTTTATGAGTGCATTATTAAACTACTCATCTGGTATAGATAAAACAACATTCTTTATGGAAGAATGTAAAAAAATGGGTATTAAAGTTTTAGGGCCAGATATTAATGAAAGTTTGAAAGGATTTTCTCCTAATAAAAAAGGTGTAATCCGTTTTGGATTAGGAGGTTTAAAAAGTGTAGGAACAGCAGCTGTAGAAAATATTATTGAAACAAGAAATAGTAGTGGAGATTTTAAAAATATTTTTGATTTTGCATCTAGAGTAAATCAAAGCACTATAAAGAAAAATACCTTTGAAAGCCTTGTACAAGGCGGAGCTTTTGATAGTTTTTCTGACATACATAGAGCTCAGTATTTTCATGTAGATGAAAACACGAAGCAATCGGGAATAGAAAGAATTATCTTGTATTCTAAATCCAAAAACGCCACTAATTCTACTGCAACCTTATTTGGAGATTTATCTCAGTCAATGGAAATTCCTGCACCAAAATTACCCAACTGTGAGCCTTGGTCGTTAATAGAACAATTAGATAGAGAAAAAGAAGTAACAGGAATGTTTATTTCAGGGCATCCGTTAGATAATTATAAGTTTGAATTGATGTATTATAACATTATAGGATTAAAAGAGTTTAATGAAATTAAAAACAATACTGCAATAGTGCAAAATAAACTAGATACGCCAATTAGAATTGCAGGAATGCTAAACCTTATACAGCACAGAACTTCTAAAAATGGTAATAAGTATGGAACCTTTACATTAGAGGATTTATACGATAAAGCAGAGAATTTTAATTTACGAGCAGATAATTATGTAAAGTGGGGAAATTACCTTGAGTTAGGAAAAAATATTTTAGTTATAGGCACTTTTAAACAAGGATGGAAAGAAGGAACTTTT
>JAIBAV010000175.1 GCA_019695015.1 Chitinophagaceae bacterium | reverse complement strand
CATGCTGTGTAGAAGATATCTTATTTTGCTCTAGAATTTCACCTTTAGAATTTACGATTCCAAATTTTGTTGAAGTTCCTCCTATATCAATTCCAATGGCAAGTTTATTTGTATTTGTATGCATTGTAATTTGAAGAAATTTATTTAAGGTTGAAGGTAGCCACCTGCTGTTTTTTCATACCCTTCATCTATTAATAAATTGTTGGCATCGGCAGCAGTAGTTGCTAATTCATCGCAACGGTTGTTAAAAACATTTTCTGCATGTCCTTTTACCCATTGCATTTTAATTTTAAAGTCTTTGGAAAGAGTATAAAATTCTAGCCAAAGGTCTTTGTTTTTCTTTCCTCCTTTAAAATCAGTTTTAATCCAGTTATCTAACCATTTTTTTTCTATACTATCTACCACATATTTACTATCTGTATAAATGGTAACAGATATATTTTTTTTGGTTAACTGTTTTAATGCTACTATAACAGCCATTAACTCCATTCTGTTATTGGTAGTTAAACGAAAGCCTGCAGCAATTTCTTTTTTGGTATTGCCCCATAGCATTACAATACCAAAGCCACCTTTGCCTGGATTTCCTCTGCTAGCACCATCGGTATATATTTTTAATAAATGCAAAAGATAATTTGAAAATTTTACACTTGAAAGACACCGGTTTTAAATTCTGGAATAATATTTTGATGGTTGGCTGCATGAATGGCTTCAGAAATTAATTGCCTTGTTTGTAATGGGTCAATAATTTCATCAACCCACAGCCTTGCTGCTGCATAATAAGGGGTTGTTTGGTTATTATATTTGCTTTTCAGTTTATCTAGTAATTCTGTTTCTTCTTCTTGTGTTAATTCTTTACCTTTTGCTTTCATGGTGGCTACCTGTATTTGTAACATTGTTTTGGCTGCTTGCTCTCCGCCCATAACAGCAATTTTTGCACTGGGCCAAGCATAAATAAACCGAGGATCGTATGCTTTGCCACACATTGCATAATTGCCAGCACCATAACTGTTACCCACAATTATGGTTATTTTGGGTACTACAGAATTGGCAACAGCATTAACAAGTTTAGCACCATCTTTTATTATACCACTATGTTCACTACGACTACCTACCATAAAGCCTGTAACATCTTGTAAAAAAATTAATGGTATTTTCTTTTGGTTGCAATTCATAATAAAACGTGCAGCTTTATCAGCACTGTCGTTATAAATTACGCCACCCATTTGCATTTCGCCTTTTTTGCTTTTTACAATTAAACGTTGGTTGGCTACAATGCCTACTGCCCATCCCTCTATTCTGGCATAGCCACATAAAATAGTTTTGCCATAATCTTTTTTAAATTCATCAAATTCCGAGGCATCTACCATTCGTTCAATTATCTCTCTCATGTCATAAGGTTTTGCATTTCCTTCGGGCATGATGCTATAAATTTCTTGACTATTTTTTGTTGGTTCAATAGCATTAATTCTATCAAACCCTGCAGTGGGTTGGTGGCTTATTTTACTAATAATTTTTTTTATTTGTTGTAAGCACTCTTGTTCTGTTTTAAACTTATAATCTGCAATTCCGCTAATTTCAGTATGGGTAATTGCACCACCAAGTGTTTCATTATCTATGTCTTCGCCAATTGCAGCTTTTACCAAATAACTACCAGCTAAAAAAATACTACCATTATTTTCAACCATCAAAGTTTCATCGCTCATTATTGGTAAATATGCACCACCTGCAACACAGGCACCCATAACTGCAGCAATTTGAATGATGCCATTAGCACTCATTTTTGCATTGTTTCTAAAAATTCTACCAAAATGTTCTTTGTCCGGAAAGATTTCATCTTGCATAGGCAAGTACACACCTGCACTATCTACTAAATAAATTATAGGTAAATTATTTTCGTCTGCAATTTCTTGCATTCTTAAATTCTTTTTACCTGTTATAGGAAACCAAGCACCTGCTTTAACTGTTTGGTCGTTTGCAACAATAATACATTGCCTATTACATATATATCCAATACCAGCAACAGTACCACCTGCAGGGCAGCCACCTTCCTCTGCATACATTTCAAAACCTGCAAAAGAGCCTAATTCAATAAAGGGTTTATCTTTATCGCAGAGGTATTCTATTCTTTCTCTTGCAGTTAATTTATTTTTTTCGTGTTGCTTATCTATGGCTTTTTTACCACCACCTAACTTAATTTTAGATAGGTGTTGTTTTACCTCGCTAAGCTTTAACTTCATCCAATCTTCGTTTCTATTTAGTTCTACATTCATCGTACTTACAGTTGTTAGTTTGCAAAGATAGGGATGTGGTTAAAAGTAAAATTTGTTTACATGTTTAAAATAATCGCTTAAAAGAATCTATTCAATTTTAAAAAAATAAAAGGCTTTCTCGGTAAGAGAAAACCTTTAGAATATAAGAGACAAACAATGAAAAATTTTAATTGCAATATTTTTCAAATTCAGTTATTAATTTTTGTGCAATTGCTTGTGCAGGATATCCTTCTATTTGATGACGCTCAAACATGCTTACTAAGTTGCCATCTTTAAACAAGGCAATAGCAGGAGAGGATGGAGGGTAAGGCATTAAATATTCTCTTACCTTTTGTACTGCTTCTGTATCGTACCCAGCAAAACTGGTTGCTAAATTATCGGGTTTGGTTGTTGCATTATTTACAGCCATAATTACTCCAGGTCTGCAAGCACCTGCAGCACAGCCACAAACACTATTTATAACTACTAAAGTTGTACCTTGTTTTTTTAAGGTTTCTTCAACAGCATTGGCGGTTTTCATATCTTCAAAGCCTTCTTCTGTTAATTCGGCTTTCATTGGTAACACTAATTCTTGTGGATACATAATTTTTATTATTTTATTTTAAATTTTTTGCAAAAATACATTTTTTCTATTTATTTCTTATATGTCTTTAAAGACAAAATGTCTTATATTTTATATAATTTAAGACAAAATGTCTTACGCTTTTTACTAAATTGTACATTTTTTCATAAATATAGGGTTGGTATAGCTTTTGAAAATAGTTATGCATAACAATAAAAAATAAAAATTATAATTATGACACTTATTAAACACTATCCAAAATCAATTAATCAAATGTTTGATGATTTATTAATGAACTTTAATGAAACTTGGAAAACAGAAGTAACTGAAAGCAATTTTATGCCACAAGTAAACATTCATGAAACCAACGAAGGTTACCATGTAGAGTTGAATGCACCAGGTAGAAATAAAGAAGAATTTAAAATAAATGTAGAGAACAATATTTTAACTATCAGTTTCGAGAAAGCAGAGGAAAAGGATGTAAAAGAGTATAAAACCATTAGAAGAGAGTTTAATTATGAAACTTTTAAACGCAGCTTTACATTAAATGAAAAAATGAATATTGAAAATATTCAGGCTAAATATGATAATGGAATTTTAAAACTTTTTGTTCCTAAGATTGAAGAAGTAAAAATTCTTCCTAAGCAAATAACTATTCAATAAATTTTTTAAAATAAGAGTTTCATAAGCAGTTAGTTTTGGTTAACGGCTCCTTGTATCTACTTGGGGCCTTTTTTATTTTATTTGAAACATTATATTTGCAACCAATGAAGTTTATAACATTTATAGTTGCAGTTTGTATGCTTACATTTTCTGTAATGCCATGTTATGACACACATGATGATTGTTCAACTGAATCTCTTGCACTGGTAGAACATGCAGATAATCATACTAAAGATAGTGAAGACTTTTGTAGCCCATTTTGTGTTTGTTTTTGCTGTAGAAACCTAGTACTTCAACAAGATGAAATAAAAGATTTAGAAGTGCAACCGACTATATTTTATTTAGCCTCACAAAGCATATATTCTACTGCTACTATTCCAACTGCGTTCTTAAATAATATTTGGCAACCTCCCAAAGTGTAATCTTTTTACTGCCATTATCAAATATTCAATATATACAATTGAATTTGATTATTTAAATATTATTAAAGACTAATTTAAAGAATTTTATGAAAAAAATAATAGCATTACTATTAGTAGTAATGGTTTGTATTAGTAGCAATGTAAAAGCTCAACATACAATTGTTACTAAAGTATTTAATCATGAGAACGACGAAGTTTTACAAGGCGTACTCATTAAGATTGCAAAAACAAATATTAGAACAGTTACCAATGAAAATGGGGTTGGAGTATTAAAAAATGTTCCCAAAGGTAATTTTAAAATTGAATTTAGCTATACTGGCTTTGAGTCTGCTAGTGTACAGGTTACAGTGCCACAAGCTAAAAATGATACATTAATTGTAGCATTACATAATCACGAAGAGGAATTAGAAGAAGTATTTGTACAAAGTACCAGAACAAGTAGGACTATTAAAAATTCTCCTACCAGGGTTGAAACAATTAGTGGAGAAGAACTAGACGAGAAAAACAATATGAGGCCTGCAAATGTGAGTATGTTAATACATGAAAGTACTGGAATGCAGTTACAACAAACCAGTGCAACTACTGGAAATGCAAGTATTAGAGTACAAGGTTTAGATGGTAGATATACTCAATTGCTAAAAGATGGATATCCTAATTTTGGCAATTTTGCAAACGGGTTAAGTGTATTAGAAATACCACCATTAGATTTAAAACAAGTAGAAATTATTAAAGGACCTGCATCAACCTTATATGGTGGTGGAGCAATTGCTGGTGTTGTAAATTTTATTAGTAAAACACCAAAAGAAAAACTGGAAGGTAATTTTATTTTAAATCAGTCGAATATTGGGCAAAGTAATATTGCAGGTTATTTACAGCAGAAGAAAGGTAAATTTGGTTTTACTGTGTTAGCAGCTTACAATTATTCAAAGGCTTATGATGTAGATAAGGATGATTTTTCTGAAATTCCGAAGTCAAATAATTATACTATACATCCAAGATTATTTTTTTATCCCGATAGTAAAACAACCATTACAATAGGTAATAATCTTACACAAAGTAATTCTAAAGGTGGCGATATGCAAGTTATCAAAGGCAATAGTTCTCTTGGGCATGTTTACTTTGAAAAAAATACTACCACAAGAAATACAGTAACTTTAGAGGCAGACAGAAAAATTAATTCAGATAGCCGTTTTTACTTAAAACAAAGTTTTAGTACATTTAATAGAAATCTTCAAACCAATAATCATGAGTTTGCAGGCTTAAGTACTAATAGTTACACAGATTTGAGTTATACATTCAATAAAAATAACCATACTATTATTTCTGGATTAAATATTATTTACGACGATTTTAAGCAACACAAAGTAACCAATGCTTTTTTAAATTCTAAAAGTTTTACAACAGGCTTTTATGCTCAAGACACTTGGGATGTATCTGAAATAATTAAAATAGAAGGTGGTTTAAGGGTTGATAATGTTACATATAAAAATGTAAACTTTTCTAAAAATCAAACTTTTGTTTTACCAAGAGTTTCAGTTTTATTAAATTATAGTAACCATTTAAGTTCTAGAATTGGTGCTGGTTTAGGGTATAAAGTACCAACTATTTTTACAGAAGAAACAGAAGCAATGCACTATAATAATTTACAAGCTTTAGATAATAGTGTAACTTCTGAAAGAAGTGTTGGCGGAACAATTGATGTTAATTATAAAAACAAAATAGGGGCAGATTTTCAGTATAGTTTTAATATTATGTACTTTTTAACTTCAATTAATAAGCCATTAATTTTAGAACAAAATATGCAAAATTTGTTTGTATTTAAAAATGAAACAAAGCCAGTAATTAGTAATGGAATTGAAGCAAATATTAAGTTTATTTATAAAAACGATTTAAAATTATTTGTTGGTTATACTTTGTTAGATGCAAAAGCAATTTATAAAACAGTAAACAATTTTATTGCTTTAACACCTAAAAATAAACTAAACTTTGTGTTGATGTATGAAAAGCATAATAATTTTAAATTAGGCTTTGAAGGCTACTATTCAGATAAACAGTATTTAAGTAATGGTACAAAAACTCCAAACTTTATTGAGTTAGGTTTTCTTGCAGAAAAGACTTGGAAGAAACTAACAGTGTTTATCAACTTTGAAAATTTTACTGATGAACGTCAGAGCAATTATAAAAGAGTGGTAAATGCACCAAACACCAATCCAACGTTTGATGAAATTTGGAATCATACTGAAGGAAGGGTAATTAATGGAGGCATTAAGATTAAGTTATAATAAAAATAGAGGCTGCTTATGGGCAGCCTCTATTTTTATAAAAGAAATTAAATAAATAAATTATTTTGCCGGAGTTCTAGTATCTATTTTATCTATTTGCTTTTTTAGGTTACTATCGCTACTAACATTTTTAAATAATAAAGAGGATACAATTGCTAAAACTGCAATAATGCTTACAAACATCCAAGTTCCTTTTTCTAACATATCGGTTGTTTGTTTTACACCCATAAACTGATTACCAATACCACCAATATTGCCAGACAAACCACCACCTTTTGGGTTTTGTACTAAAATAACAAAGCCTAAAGCTACACTTGCTAATACCACTAAGATTACAAAAATTAATACCATAATTATATACCTTTTAAATGTTGAATTTTGGCTGCAAAGTAAGAGGATTTATCAGGATTTAAAAAACTTAATTTTATATATAACTGAATGGCTTTATCTTTTTTACCCTGTTTCTCCAAAACTTCTGCCATTGTTTCGGTTACAATTTCTCTTGCTTCGTTAGAGTTTTGAGCTATTCCTTGTATTGCATTTTCAAGTTCTGGATCGGTGCCTAAATCTTTCTCCTGTTCTAAATTTAAGTTTTTCATGTGTTTTAACCAATCAGTAAACTTCTTTAATTGTGTGGAAAGTTTATCGTTAGAATTTAAATTAATTTCAGCTTTTATACCTTGCGATTCAAAATAATCTACAGTATGATGCGGGCTTTGCTCAAATTGTAATTCACTTTCTTTCGTAACTGGTTGTTGATACTCCTCTAATTGCTCTTTTAAAATAGTTGATAATTTATTTTCTAATTCAACCTCTGTTCTATTTGTTTTGTCTGGCTCATTTTGTACATCTTCATTCAAATCTGTTTCATTTGTATCTAACATAGGTACATCATTTTTTGTATGAATAGTTTGAATTGGGTTTAGAACTTCTTCGTTATCTAAATTACTTAATACTAAAGCGGTGATAGATTGGTTTTCTTTAGGTACAAAATCTGTTTTTTCTTTTTCAAATTCAATAGGTTTCTCAATAATTGCTTCAGTAATTTCAGCTTCTAAAGGGATATTGTTTTTTACAACTGCATCTTCAACTTTTTCTGAATTAACATCTTCCTTTATCTGACTATTAAGGTTTTTAATATCTTCTTGAATTACATTTTGAAGAATTGGTTGTGTAGTTTCAGTCTTTTCTTTTTCAATAAACTCTATCAATTCAGGTTTGGGTACTAATTGGTAATGTAGCCAGTGAATATTATTGAAATATAAAGCTGTTTTGTTTAATTGAGCAGATAGGTTGGAATGATTTTCGCTTTTCATTTTCAGAGCTAAGAAAAACTGAGCAGGAGCAAAGTAGGGTTCATTTTCGGCTGCTTCAAATAGCAACTCAATTCGGGTATCTTCTAAATTAGTTTTACCAGAAAATTGATGAAATATTTTTCTTAGAGCTATATGCATAATATTGAAAATAAACAAAACAAATATACACGAGATATTTATTTTATTTACTAGTTTATTAAAATAAAAAAGTTTAAAATGTAATTACCAATTAGAGAAAATTCTATTAAAAATATCATCTGCCAAACTTCTTACAATTTCTTCTTGCAAAGAAATC
>JAIBAV010000005.1 GCA_019695015.1 Chitinophagaceae bacterium | reverse complement strand
TCCGATCTATTTTAAATAATACATTTGCATATTTATGAATTTACATTATTATACTTATAACCTGCCTTTTGAATATCCTTTTGAAATTTCTGGAAAGAGAATTAAAACTCACCAACCAACCTTAATTGTAATTTTAGAATTAGGAAACTTTTATGGAGTTGGAGAAGCAACAGCAATAAATTATTATAATGTAACAACTGAAAAGATGGTTGATGTAATAGAAAAGAATAAGAAAATGATAGAAAAATTTGCTTTTATTCAACCAGAAAGATACTGGCATTATTTACACCATTTAATTCCTGATAGCCCTTTTTTAACTTGTGCTTTAGACATGGCTGCTTGGGACTTATATGGTAAAATGCAGAAAAATAATTTATACAAACTATGGAATACAGATTTAGAAAATTACCCAGCTACCTCCTATACAATTGGCTTAGATAGTTTAGATAAAATGGTTGAAAAAGTAAAAGCAAAACCGTGGAATAGTTATAAAATTAAATTAGGAGTAGAAAATGATATAGAAATTATTGAAGCAATAAGAAAACATACTAATGCAAAAATTAGAATTGATGTAAATGGTGCCTGGCAAACCAAAGAAGCAATAGATAAAATTAATATTTTAAAAGACTTTAATATTGAATTAATTGAGCAACCATTAACCAAAGATAATTGGGAGGGAATGAAAACATTATTTAACCAAACCACCATTCCCCTATTTGCAGATGAAAGTTGTGTGCATGAAGAAGATGTAGTTAAATGTAATGGATATTTTCATGGCATTAATATTAAGCTTACCAAATGCAGTGGAATTACTCCTGCTATTAGAATGATTGAAGAAGCAAAATCATTAGGTTTAAAAGTAATGATGGGAAGTATGAATGAAAGCAGCATTGGCACTTCGGCAATTGCTAATTTTTTACCTCAATTAGATTATGTAGATATGGATGGGCCTTTATTACTTTCTAAAGATTTAGCTATTGGCTTACAGATTTCTCCTTCAAAAGTTACTTTAGATGGAAAACTTGGATTAGGTATTCAACCTACCCTTTTTTAGTCTTCTCATTTTGGGAAAGGTAGTCCTTCAAGGGGATTTTAAACTAGACTATCTTTAATTTAACTACTTAATAATCAATCATTTACAATTTTGGCATTTTAATGGTTTTACAGGTAGCACAAACCATTAAGTTATGCAAGTACAATTTATAAATTCAGAAAATACACAAATTCAAAAATGTATTGAAGGTTGCAGAAAAAGCCAAAAAGAGTTGTATGATTTCTATGCAGCTAAAATGTTTGCAGTTTGTTTAAGATATGCTAAAAACGATATGGATGCTGAAGACATATTACAAGATGGCTTCGTGAAAATATTTACCAACTTAGATAAATACCGTGCAGATGGCTCTTTTGAAGGTTGGTTAAGAAGAATTATGGTAAATACTGCTATTGAGCATATTCGTAAGAATAAAATAAATAATCAAGATATATCTGAAAATATAGAAAATACAGTTAAAGACAAATATGCCAATGCATTAGACAAATTGTTTGAAAAGGAACTGGTAAATATAGCATCTACTTTAAGCGATGGATACAAAGCTGTTTTTAACATGTATGCTATTGAAGGCTATTCGCATAAAGAAATTGCCAAACAATTAGGAATAACAGAAAGTACCAGTAAATCTCAATTCAGCAGAGCAAAATCTATATTAAGAAATTTATTACAAGTAAATAATAATCAAAATGTTATAGCTTGTTAATTATTATTAATAACTCATTAAAAAAGCCTCATTTAAAACTAAATGAGGCTTTTTTAGCAATATACACAAAAAGTTACTATATTAATATTAAACAACAATGTGATTATAAGATAATTAGAACATACTAATTACTATAAATTATTAGGTTTATTTTATCTCCTCTCCCTCCTCTCTTGGTATTTCTATGGTTACTTTATATAAAGATTGAGAACTATCTTTCTCATATAAAATATCACCATGAATAACCCTTAATCTACTTTGTATATTCTTTAAACCTAAACCTTCTTTTTCGTTGGTATATCTTAAAAATTCTTCTTGGGTTAATCCAAATCCATCGTGGTGCAATCTTAAAATTACTTTTTCTTCAACATCGTGTTGGGTTAAATGTATAAATGAAGCTTTACTATGTTTAAGTACATTATTTACTAACTCTTGAATAACTCTAAATAAAATAAGTTCTTTATCTGATTTTAGCCTTGTTTTATAATCGTGAAATTTTGAACTAGCATTTAAAGAACCTGAATTACTTATTTTTTGAAAAAAATCGTTCACAGCACTACTTAAACCAAAATTTTTTAAAGTTGGTGGCATTAAACTGTGAGAAATGTTTCTAATTAATTGAATAGTATCATCTATAATTTGTTTAGCATTAAATAAAGAATGCATTTGTGCAGTTTTATCTAAATTAACAAAATTATCGTTGAGGTATAATTTTGCTGTTGCTAATAATGGGCCTGCATCATCATGTAAATCTGCTGCTAACCTGGTTCTTTCTTCTTCCTGTAATTTTATAGAAGCTTTTAATAACATTTTCTGATGCTCTACTTCCATTTGTTGTATTCTCTGCTGAAAACGCATTACCCTGCGTTGATGAAAAATAGCAAATAATATTATTGATGTAGCAAGTAATATCATTCCTATTGTTCCTAAAAATAAAACAGGGGTGATTTGTGTAGTTAAAAGTATTTGAGTAAAATTTATTAGTAATTGCATAAATTATTAGTCTTTTCCTAAGTTATCTTTTATATAATAAATACTATTTTTATTGGGGTGCTCATTTTTTTGATTAGCGGGGTTAATGCAAAATGCAATAGTTATTAAAATATGTTTTAGAATATTTCCACCCCTTGATAAATATTCATATACAATTGTATCAAAGTCTCTTTCTTCTGGAGACACAGAACTTAAAAAGCCAAAAAAAGTACCGGCACAATACATTAATAAAGCTGCTACAATCCAAAATTGGTATGTGTTATATAAAATTTCTCCTCTTACATTTTTAACTCTTTGAAACAAATACAACAAACAACAAATAAGTAATAACAAAAATTCAATAGCTTGAGATTGATAATCAAAAATTTCTATACTCTCAACAAAAATATTCTGCACTAACCAATACAATAAAAAGCCAGCATAACATAACCAAATAAAAATTTGTTGCTTTTTGAGTGAGATAATTAAGGTAAAAAAGTAACTGAGGAAAGCAAACTCAATAACAGAAAATATGTTGATAATCCAAGTTGTTTTAATATTATTTCTTGCTAAGTTATAACACCAAATATCAGTTATTAGACTGATTACCAATAATAAAAAAATTACCCATTTTGCTCTTTGCTTACTGTTAAATTTAAACAGCACAAAAAACAAAATGGGTATTAAAGGAGAGAAAACTGAAATATGAAATAAATAGTTCAATGCTAAACAATTTGCTCAAAAATAAGCAAATAATGTTTACATAATAAACCTTTATATAATTAAGATGACCAATCTAAATCCATATCACCTTGTCCACAACTTGGAGGGCAAATTGCACTTCTATCCCCAACAATTCCTTTATGTTTTATTACCTCACCATTGTTACCAATTGTGGTATATTCTAAAATATTGTTACCATTTTTATCGGCCCCAACTAAAACCAATTGCTTAATTCCTAAATCGTTTATGGCATTAAACATTCTTATACCAGTACAACCAGGTTGTGCAAGAATTTTTTCAATTAATTCTCTACCTGTAAAAGAAGCTAAAACATCATCCGGATTTTCGGTATGCCAACGTTTAATCATTTTGGCTCCAAGCTCGTAGCCAATATCTTCGCCAACATTAGGTAAAAAAGAACGATTTTGTTCTATAACCCTTCCTTTTACTACAATTAATTCTTTTGCCATTGTGTTAGATTTTTTGGGGTGTTAATTAAATATTGCATAAACTTCATTTATAAATTATTTATCCACAACCCTAATTATTAATAGTAATTCAAGCTTAAATTTGATGAAATTCAATGCTGATAATACTTTCAGAAGAATAATTTAGTAAAATCAACATTCAATTTATCGTAATTACACTAAGTTGTTAACGTAATTTTACGTTTTTCAAATTTAGTAAGAATACTAGCATTTCTAGTAAATGTTCATAGAAAAATTACGATGCAGGTATTTATGCACATTTAAGTTGAATAAACCAAAATAAATGACCTTAGTTTGGTTTGTATAAAGTAAAAAAATGAATAATTCAATTCGATAAAAGGGTTCTTAATATTATCCTTAATATGAAAACTGAAAAAATAATTAGGTTAGCATTAGCAGATGATCATAAAATTTTTAGAGATGGTTTAAGGAACACCTTAAAAGATAAAGAGTATATTAAAATTTTATGGGAAGCAGAAGATGGAAAAGACATGACTCATAAACTAAAAATGAAGGAGCCAGACGTATTATTGATGGATATAAGAATGCCTGAAATGGATGGAATTGAAGCAATTAAATTAATAAGACATACTTACGAAAATTTAAAAATTATTGTATTAAGTATGTATGATGATCAGGAAATTATTACTAAAATGATGGAAATGGGTGCTAACTCCTACCTTACTAAAACAACAGACCCAGAAGAAATTTATCAGGCAATATTAACCTGTATGAACGAAGATTTTTACTTTAACGATTTAGTAAATACTGCTGTACTTTTAAAACTTCAACATAAAAAATCAGTTAGGCATTTTTATCCTACACCAGCACAGTTTAATGAAAAAGAGTTAAGAATAATAAAACTTATTAGTGAAGATAAAACCACCGAAGAAATTTCTAAAGAAGTTTTTCTAAGCCCTAGAACCATTGAAACCATTAGGCAAGCAATGAAACAAAAGGCTGGCGTAAAAACTATTGCAGGCCTTATTATGTTCGCAATGCGTAATAAACTTTTAGAGTAATTCTACACAATACAAATTATACCCCTACCCTTTTAAAAGAATAATTTTATATGAATGTAGCCATTCAAAAACTACAATCTAATTTGTTTAATAATATTGAAGTTGAAGTTTTAAGAACAGATGAAATACATTTAATTGTTAGTGGCAACAAGTGGTTTAAACTAAAGTATTATATACAAGACTGTATTAAAAAAGGTAAGGAGACATTAGCCACATTTGGTGGTACTTACAGTAATCATATTGTTGCAACAGCTTATGCATGCAAGTCAGCAGGATTAAAAAGTATTGGAATTATTAGAGGGGAAGCTACAAAATTTTCATCGCATACCTTAAAAGATGCAGAAAGCTATGGTATGGAACTGCATTTTGTTAGCAGAGAAATGTTTAAAGAAAAAGAAAAAATATATAACCAATTTAATAAAGATGTTTATTGGGTGAATGAAGGTGGTTTAGGTGCACTTGGTTCAAAAGGTGCTAGTGAAATTTTACTAACTGCAAATACATCAATTTATACACATATTATTTGTGCATGTGGTACTGGAACTATGTGTAGTGGACTTATTTCTGGAGCTTTACCAAATCAAAAAGTTATAGGCATTTCTATTTTAAAAGGAAATAATGATTTAGAAAATGTAGTTAATAGTTTGGTATCAAAAAATAACCATGCAAGCTATTCACTTTTACATAATTACCATTTTGGTGGTTATGCTAAACACCCTTTAGAATTAATACAATGGATGAATGAATTGCATAAGAAAGAAAACTTGCCAACAGATATTGTATATACATCTAAACTTTTTTATGCAGTAAAAGATTTGTGTAATACTAACTATTTTACAAGCCAAGATAAAGTTTTAGTTATTCATAGTGGCGGATTACAAGGGAATTTATCCTTACCAAAAAATACTTTAAGGTTTTAATATCAATCAATCGTTTATTTTTGGCAATTATGATGAATAGGAGAATTTATACTTTTTTTATAACTACATTATTTCTTCTTACTACCATAGAGCTTTGTGCACAAGATACTTTACCCAATTTTACAGTTAGAGACTTAGGTAAAGGCAAAGCTCAAATTAGTTGGATAAACACTTATGATAAAGTGGTTCAAATGATTGTTCAACGATCTTTTGATAGTACCAAATATTTTAGAAGTGTGTTTTCTTCTCAATCTCCCTGGTTGCCACAAAATGGTTTTGTAGATAATCATGTACCTATTGGGTATAAAGTTTATTATAGAGTACATTATGTTTTGGAAGGTGGTAATTACTTTTTCACTACTTCTAAAACACCACAAAAATATATTCCTATAAAAGTAGTTAAAATAAATTATGATAAAGAAGAGGATGAATCCAAAAAAGATTCTAGTAATAAGGAGGAACAAACTGAAGAAGTAAAAACAATAAAAGTATATAAAACCAATAAAGATACTTTAATTGCTGTTGTTAACTATAAAGATTATAAAAGGTTTAAAGACTCTGTAAATAAAAATTCAAAAGATACTTTACAAGTAACCGAAAATGACGATGAAGTAATTTTAAAACCATATATACCCAAGCCCGTATGGAAATCCTCTACCTATATATTTACTAACGAAAATGGATTTATACGAATTTATTTACCACTAGCAAAAAGAAATAAGTATAAAATTATTTTTTATACAGAGCAGCTACAAGAACTATTTGTTATTAAGCATGTAAAAGAAGATGATTTAATTTTAGATAAATCAAATTTCAGAACTGCCGGATGGTATTATTTTGAACTATTTGAAAATGAAAAACTAAAAGAAAAAAATAAAATATTTGTTGGAAAAGATAAATGATAAAATAAATAAATTATTCATCTCTTCGGAATCATTTGGTTTCATTTTTCCTGCATGAATGAGCCTTAATTCTATCCAGTCAGACGACAATCATCACAAATAAATTTCCTATTATCAGTCAGACGATTATCGTCAGACTGATAATATCAAAGAATTGAAAAACTACAAGTTTTTATCCTGAGAAATTATCGTCTTACAACTTTTCTGCTGTTTATACCTTCGTTAGAAATAGTTTTATCAATAGCATATTTCACAAAATCGTTTAAAGTAATTTGTTTAACTGCTGCAAAAGCAGCAGCCTTCCTGTGCAAATCAGATGGTATGCGTATATTAAAACTTCCTTTGTATATTTTATCGGGTGTTTTGTTTAGTTCTGTACAAATTTTTAAATAATCATCTACAGCTTCTGCAAATGCTTTCTTTAACCCTTTTACAGAATTAGCTTCAAAATTCACCAAATCATTTATGCCTATTATTTGTCCAAAAAAAACTTCGTCTTCAGCACTAAAGTAAATGTTGGCATAGTATCCTTTGTATTGTAATGTGTCGTTCATTTTATTTTTCCTTTTTCTTTTAGGTTTTCCAATATCTGCCTGATAGCATATTTCTTAACTACTTTGGCAGGGTGTGGTTCATGTAGTAAAATGATATTGTTGTTTTCATCTGCAAACTTTCTTCTTGAGCCTGCTGTTTTTCCTTTGTTAAATTCTGTATAACCGTATTGTGATAATAGTTTTACCAATTCGTTCCATGTAAAGTCTGATGGAACAGATAAAAATCTTTCAATTAACTTATCCCTTTTACCCATTTAGTCTTAGTTATAAAATAGTTAGCCATAAATTGCAACTATATTTTAGTTGCAATTTATAACTTTTTTTTATTCTAATGAAATTTTACTTTCGTATACATTAATAAAGTTGTTCTCATAAATACCAATTAATTCATCTTCAAGAATGCTTAATGTTTCTGTTAACCAATAGTTATTGGTACCGCTACCTTAATATTAATTGGCAGTATATTTTCAGATTACTACTTATAATATTATCAGTCAGACTATAATCGTCAGACTGATAATATTCAAACTTAGTTTACAAATAAGTTTTTTAATTCATTAGCATCATTTGGTTTCATTTTTCCTCCAAGAATGAGTTTTAATTATAACCAGTCAGACAACAATCATCACAAATAAATTTCCTCTTTATCAGTCAGACGATAATCGTCAGACTGATAATATTTAAACTTAGTTAATAAATAAATTTTTCAATTCATTAGCATCATTTGGTTTCATTTTTCCTCTAAGAATGAGTTTTAATTATAACCAGTCAGACAACAATCATCACAAATAAATTTCCTTTTTATCAGTCAGACGATAATCGTTAGACTGATATTATTCAAACTTAGTTTACAAATAAATTTTTTAATTCATTAGCATCATTTGGTTTCATTTTTCCTGCAAGAATGAGCCTTAATTGTCTTCTTCTTAATGCTCCATCATATAATTTTTTTTCTTCGTCTGATTCAGGAATTAAGCTTGGCACAGCTCTTGGATTACCATTGGGGTCTAAAGCTACAAAAGTAAAATAGGCTTCATTGCTTTCGTATTTATATTGAGCAATTAAATCTTCGCCCCAAACTTTAATATGAATTTCCATAGAAGTATTAAAAGCCCTTGTAACCTTAGATTCTATATGTACTACATTGCCTAATTTAATAGGATTTTTAAAACTTAAATTATCTACACTTGCTGTAACACTTGGTGCGTTGCAATGCTTGCCTGCTGTAATTCCTGCTGCAATATCCATCCAATACATTAATCTACCTCCCATTAAATTTCCAAACACATTGGTATCATTTGGTAAAACCAATTCATTCATTATTGCAATAGTTTCGTTTGCTTTTTTTGAACCTACATTCATATTATACAATTAGTGGCGAAGGTAAGAGAAAGACGTATATCTGAATTACTTGAAAATTCAAATTATTTTACTTCCCTTTAAAATACTTTTTTAATGTTGATAGAAAATGCATTTTTGAGTTATAAAATATGAAATTTGTTTTTATAGAAGCAATAATTACCAATAATAATTGATTTCTTTTTTTTGATGGATTTTTTAGAATTATTTTCTGAAAGAGTGTACGAATAAATACATTTCTATCAAAACCGCCTACTTTATCAATATTCCATTTGTTTACATTCCATGTAATTTTCCAAAGTATAGAATTGGAAGTTTTATTTGGGTTTGAAAGATACGTTGCTAATAAATTGGCTTCGCCTGGTTTAAGATAAGAGTATTCTAGTATAACATCTTCAATTTCTTTTTTATATGCTTCCTTATCTTTTGACAAATCTGGTCCTAAGCCTGAAATAAAAAATATAGCATACTGCAACTTGTTACCTAATCTTAGCAGTTGCTCATTAAAAGTTGGATTTTTGCCTTCTTTCCTTAATAGGCTTATTTGTTGTTGTAGAGGAAAAGTATTAATTCCATTATTATTCAGGCATTCACCAAAGTATATTTCTGGAATAAAAAAATTGTGCCTAAAAGAGTTGAAGTTTTCTGTGAAAATGTCAAAATTGTAAAGTAAACAAATACACTTTTCAGCTATTTTTCTATTTGTAATAATAAAAGTATCAACAAAACCGCCTAACATAAACCATGTATCGGAGTATGGTAAGCATATCATATTTTCGTTGATACATTTTGTTAATAAATCAATTGTAATTTTTTGAGAAAGTAAAATATCAAACCTTGTTCTTATAACTATATCGTATTCAAAATTATTGATTTCTTCAAATTGTTTCATTATTTCAAAACCCTTTTGCCATCCATAAAACATACTGTAAATACCCGGCATATTAATTCTACTTGGAACACTATGTTTTAGTTGAAAATCCTTATTAGCCTCTATGAGTATTTTTTGAGGATTATACATTTGTTGTAAATCTTCGTAAGATGTTTTTTCTGGTTCTGCAATTAAATTATTATTCCACCAAGTTGGAGTATTGGCATCTTGTGTTTCCCATGTATGAATAAAAATGTCTGGTTGTAAAGGGTCAATAATATTTTCAACTAAACTATTATATGCAGTTTTATAGCTTCTAAGATTTCCAGTAAGTATCAATGCAATTTTCATTAATCTCTTATTATAAGTTATTATGTTTAAATTTATTTATCAATATAGTATATTCTTCTGGAGTTCCTAAAAATTCTACTTCATTATTATTAATTAGATGATAATGAATCTTATACCCATTTTCTATTAGGAAATTATACAAAGGAGCAACATAAAATTCGTTATTTACTCTTATGTCATTTTTTTTATTATACAAATATGTTTCTTCAAAAAGTGCAATCTCTTTAAAATAATAAAGCCCTGTACTACATAAGTCAGAAACTCTCTGTTTTTCTGTTGTTCTTTTTACAATAGTAGAATTATCATCTATTGCTTCTGCAAATGACCAATGTTCTCCCTCTCCATTAAAAACTTCTACATAACCATTACAAAATTTAGCTATTTCCGGTAATTGAAAATTTGGTCTGTAAGTATCAATATTAAAAATTAGTAATTCTTCTCTCTTATCTAATATTTCATTTACTGCCCAAAAAACAGTTTCTGCCTGTCCTTCTGTTTCGTGGTTTAAAACTTTTATACTTGCATTAGAAATACCAAGTTGCTTTATTTTAGATTTAACAAAAGAAAATGTATCAAAAACATCTCTGATAACAAAAATAAAATTTGCATTGTTGAAATAATTTTTAAAACTTCCGATTGTAAATTCAAACATGGTTTTACCGTCAATTGGTAGCATATATTTTGGTTGCTTATAACCTGCATTAAAAAAACGGTTACTTAAACCAGCCATTGGAATTACTATATACATTAATTAAACATTTTTTTGTAAATTAGATATAACCTTAAAGCGTTTGATAATAGTGCTAATTGTTTCTTTTTATTTTCATAATGTAATGGCAACATTGATAAAAACAAATGTATCATTATTGCATAATTTTCAGACGATGAAACAGAGTATTGCCCTATTTGTGTATCTAAAAACTTTTGCTGTATAGTTTTATGAATGTTGCTGGTATGAAGTTGAAAGTTGATTTTATTTTCTTGATGATATTCTAAAGAATAATAACCTGCAATAATATGATCATAACAACCAATAATTGAATGAGAAAGTTTAGCAATATCGTATCTTGTATCTCCATAAATACTAAATTCATTAGAAGTTGTTAGCCCTCTTGGATCTATTAGTTTTATATCAATGCTTTTAAAATCAAATAGGATATTACTGAAGCAAAAGTCGCCATGCAAAAGTCCAATATTTTTTTCAGTAGCAGTAGAAATGCTTTTAGATGTTTCTTGGGCAATAGCAATTAAAGAGGGAACTTCTATTTCATTAAATATCCAAGTGCTATTAATATCTATACCTGTTTGATCTTTAAGTTTATGGAGTCTTTCAGTAGTTTTCCCAAGGTATAGGTCAATAGAATTATGTAGTAAATCTAAATTATTATTTGGCTTAATACTAGCTGCTTTTTCCAAGAAAAGAGTTAGTTTGTTAAAAATAATTTCCCAAACAAATTCTGGTTGAGTACCAAAAATAAAAAGTTCGTTCAATGAACTTAAAAAAAGATATTCGAGTTTATACGAAATTTGTGAATTATTATTTGAATTTCTTCCTAAATAAACTGGAGCAAATACTTTGATTTCGTTTGGTAATTGTTCAAACCAAAATGCTTCTGCTTCAATTTTCTGGTGGTTATCTCCAGTCTTTGTTAATACTCGTTCTTCTATAGTTATTGCGTTAAAAGCTCTTTCTGTTGTAAGTTTAGATTTTGAGCGATAGTAACTATTAATATGCCCTAAATCAAACCAATTATTACAAATTTCTTCCTTAACATTACATAGGCTTTTATAATGTTTTATTGATTTGATAAAGTCAAAATCGCAAGCATAAAGTGAATCAATTAATTGATATATATTTTCAAAAGAAAAATAACCAGAGTAAGTAAGATTGGATACCTCATTATTGTTAATGCTAGCCCATTCATAATTATATTCTGGTTTTCCTAATGCATAAAAATTACTAAATAATGGTAAATTAGTAATTAAAGTATCGCCATATAAAATTCTTATTGGTTCATCTCTTTCTTTAATTTTATTTAGACTATAAAAGATAGATAAACCTATTGACAAATTATCTGGTACTTGAATTATCTTAATATTGTTTTCTATTAATAACTTCTCATCTGCAATATTAATATTAAACGATTTAGGGAGAGATATATATACCTGTTCTTCAAAATGTAAACTTTCTTTTTGCAACACGAAAAGTCTTTTATTTCTAACTGGTAAAAATGAAGGTGGAATTAAACCAAATTCAGACTTTAAAGAAGGCTCTACATAAGCACCTGAGCTAATTTAAACCATGTTTATTATTATTTATTTGCTTTGTATTAGTTTCGAAATTTCTTCGTAACTCATTTTTTTAAATTCGTCTGGTCTAATAGATTTGTCATCTATATAAAACCCTTCAAAACCACACCAAGGTTTCCCGGTAATAATTTCATCATAAGGTACATGATGCTTATTTAACCAATCTATAATTATAGGCAATGTATTTGCATTAATTTTTCCAATACTACCATTAAAGGTTCTCATGTTTCTACTTGTATGTATTACAATTTCAAAGCCATTTTGTTTATATTCTTTTAGCTTACTAATAAGAGCTTCGTCTGGTATCGAGTTTTTATAATCCCCATTTGTAGTGTAACTAATTGTATCATCAAGGTCAACAACTATTTTTTTCATTTTTTATACTTTTTTCAGTAAAATTAATTTTAATACTAATACATAACAAATCTAAAATTCATTGATTTTTAGTTACTCACAAGAGTTGAAATTAAATAGTTTATATTATCAGTCAGACGACAATCGTCAGACTGATAATATTCCTAATTCCATTACCTTGGTAAAAAATTTGAGAATAGCATTTTTGGTTGAATGGTTAAAAGAGATAGAAAAATAAAACTAGTTTCATATAATTAACTTTAATTTCCTAAATTAATTCAAAACCATTTTTTAAATACAAAAAATTATTCACACATCAGAATATACATTTTTTTATCATCTTATAGCTACCGATATTCGCAGCAATAACTCTTATTTATATGGCTACTATTTCTTTTGACAATACCGAAAATGCATTTGCATATAAATCTGACAAAGATTTAAGTAGAGCAAAATTTTTATTCAATACCATGAATTATCCTTTTTTTGTTCCGCTTGGTACAAGAATAACACCAATATTGGTAAAAGGAAAATTTCCGTTTATAAATAAATTAATAAGAGATACCATCTTTAAACAATTTGTTGGTGGCGAATCATTAGAAGCTACAAAAGTTACTTGTGAATTATTAAAAAAATATGATGTACAGGTTATTTTAGATTATGCTGTTGAAGGAAAAGAAGGTGAAGCAAATTTTGACCACGCTACCGATGTTTTTATTAAAGTTATAAATTTTGCTGCAACTCAATCTAATATTCCTTTTATAAGTGTAAAAGTAACAGGCATTGCCCGTTTTGGTTTGTTAGAAACTTTAAACGAAGCCCCAAGATTAAGAAGTGGTGTGCATGATCATGAAGAAGAAAGTGCGGAATTGGAAAGAGTTAAAGATAGAATGTACGCAATTTGTAGTGCTGCTGCTGAGAAAAATATTGGCGTTTTAATTGATGCTGAAGATAGCTGGATTCAAGACCCTATTGATAAACTTACCATGGAAATGATGGCTGAGTTTAATAAAGAAAAAGTAGTGGTTTATAATACCATGCAATTATATCGCCACGATAGATTAGAGTTTTTAAAACTATCGCATAAAATAGCACAACAACAAAACTTTTTATTAGGTGCAAAGCTTGTAAGGGGTGCATATATGGAAAAAGAACGTGAAAGAGCTTTAAGTAAAAATTATCTATCTCCAATACAGGCAACCAAAGAAGATACTGATAGAGATTTTAATTTAGCTGTTAGATATTGCATAGAAAATATAAATAGTGTTAGTACCATTATTGCAAGCCATAACGAACAAAGCAGTATGCTGGGTTACGAATTATTGAAAGGAAAAAATCTTCCGTTCAACCATCCTCATGTACATTTCTCACAACTTTTTGGCATGAGTGATAATATTACATTTAACCTTGCAAAAGAAGGTTGTAACGTAAGCAAATACCTACCTTTTGGGCCAATTAAAGATGTTATACCTTATTTAATGAGAAGAGCACAAGAAAACTCTTCTGTTAAAGGACAAACAGGAAGAGAGCTTACTTTAATTAAAAGAGAAGTTGCAAGAAGAAAATTAAAGTAGTGTACAAAATCTATCCTTTTACTCTGTTCTTATTGATAAACTCTTAAAAGTTAATATTATAATCTAGAGTTTATTTTATAGTTTTTTAGAATATTCAATGTAAGCCTTGTAGAATATTGATGGTTATCATTATTTAAATTAAGATATTGAAACCAACATAAAGAAATCTAACATTGTAAAGAAAGATAAACATTATAGCCCACCCTAAAGCCTATTCTTCAATATAAAGAGCCTTAAAGCAAACGTTACACACCTGATAGAAATGTAGGGCAACATTTAACAGTATTAAGTGTAATACAATCCTATATAATGCAAACTCTTAAAGTAACATTCATCACTAAATAAGGTGTAAATACATTTTAAAAAGCAAACCCAATTTATTACAAAAATGGCTGTCTTTTTTTAGACAGCCATTTACTATTAACATTTTAAACACTTTTTAGTAGTGTAACACTTTAAATTCAGTTCTTCTGTTTTTCTTACGACCTTCCGGATTGTCTTTTCCATCAATTTGGTTTGGAGCAATTGGTTTTGTTTCGCCATAACCAACAGCAGTCATACGTTCTGCAGCTATTCCTTTTGCAATTAAATAATTTTTAACTGCATTAGCCCTAGCCTGAGATAATTTCATGTTATAATCGTCTTTGCCTTTGCTATCTGTATGACCAGAAATTTCAATAACCATTGTTGGATATTTGTTCATGAGTGTAACAATTTGGTTATCTATTGCTGCATGCGATTCTTCTAATATTGTTGCTTTATTGAAAGCAAAATAAATATTATCCATTACAATCACAGTATCAACTGGTGGTGGTGGAGTATCTGGTGGTGGAATTTTTTGTAAACATAAAACATCCAATTTCTGTTCAATAATTAAATCATCTGCAATAGCAGCAGTTGTAACTGTATTAGGATGATAACCAGTAGCAGATGCTGATGAAGTAAATGTATCAAAATCTTCCGTAGAAAATCCGTATGTACCATCTTCTCCTGTTGTATTGGTAGATATTAGTTTTGTAGTTGAGTTTGTTACTTGTACACTTGCTCCTTTAATTGGTTGTTTTGTTTCACAATCAATTACTATTCCAGCAATTTGTTTAATTGGGCGAACTTTGTTTAAAGTAAACATTTCTAAACAGCATTCACTTTCTCTATCAGAACTAAACATTACATCTCCCAAAATATTTTTAGCATTTCCATTTGTGGTAAAATATAAATCGTCTTTAACAGAGTTAAGTGGGTATCCTAAATTAGAGGGAGTTGACCAATTACCAATTTCACCTTTGCTTGCATAAAAATCATACCCTCCCATTCCAACGTAACCATTACTAGAAAAAACCAATGTTTGAGAAGCTGCATGATAATAAGGAGCTTGCTCATCATTTGCTGTATTAACTGTTGCACCTAAATTGGTTTCGGTACCAGCAACAATATTTCCTTCTTCATTTAATTTAACCGACCATAAATCAAATCCTCCTAAACCATCTTTCCTATCACTTGCATAAATTAAATTTTTACCATCAGGCATTACACAAGGTTGTTGGGCATTGGCACCTGGTTGGTTAATGGAATTATCTAATAAAGCAGGTTCACTCCATTTTTCATTTTCTTTTTTGCTAGAATACAATGCAGCAGCTTTTTTACCACCAGAAATTATCCAACGTGTTAAATAAACTATATTACCATTTGGTGTAATTGCTACTACACCTTGGTGAGAATTATTTGACTGAGGAATATCTGCTTTTTTCACTTCGTGTAAAACACCATCTGTAAAAGAAGCTGTGTAAATTCTATTATAGTGTGCACTGTTTTTGGCAGCTCCACTATCGTTTCTTGTAGAGGTAAATAAATAAGTGTTTGCATTTACTTTTACAGGTGCATAATTTGCACCAATAGTATTAATACCAGATGCAGATTTTTTAACAGTATATAAATGCAAATCTGGCTTTACAAGTTGCTCTTGAATGAATTTCAAATTCTTCAATTCTCTACCAGCATCTTCAATATATTCGTTACCACCATTACCATTTGCAACAAATTTGGTTAGAACAGTATCTGCTGCAGAATATTTTGCTAAAGCTCTTAATGTTTTACCATGCCAATATGGTGCTAAAGGAAATACTGCTTTATCAAAATTACTTGCTTGTGCATATAAAGGCTCTGCCTTTACATGATAGTTTAAATGCCTATAACACTCAGCCAGTTTATAGACAGCTTGCTGATAATTACTAACTGCAACTTTTTGTTTTTTAGAAAGTGCATTTACTGTATAAGGATTGTAGGCATCTGCCTTAACTTTTTTATTAGCACTATTTACGTATTTTTCATAATACTCTGCTGCAGAATAATAATCTGCTTTTTCATAATAAGCATCTGCTGCTTTAATATAATCGTACACAATTTGTGCAGAACTGTTTAAAGCAATAAAAGCAGAAACAAATATTAACAATAACTTTTTCATGTAATGATATTAGCCTGTTTAAAAATATAGTATAAACGAAAATTATAATCTTGGACAAACAAATTCAACTTCTGGAGTTTTTGCTCTCTTTCTTCCTATAAAAGATAAAGAAATTTCAAAACTATTAGAGCCTCTCTGAAGTTTACTTAAATCAGATGAATTGATGTCGTAACTTAAACCCAAAGTCATGTTTTTATAATATAAACCAATATATGGAGAAACGGCATCTTTAAATCTATAATTTAATCCAAACAAAAACTCTGTTTCAAATGGTGCTTTTATTTGACCATAAGCTCCAAGCATAGCTTGAGAAGAAGTTCTTTGACGTAGGTATAAGAAGTTAGGAGTTAATGTAAAATTTTCGTTGATAGCTATTTTAACACCTCCATGTACGGTATAACGAATAGGGAATTTCTCTGTACCATTTGAGCTAAATTTGTCATCTGCTCTGGTTAAGTGTGCAGCAGAAAATCCACCATAAACATTTATTTTTTTACCTGGTTGTGCATCGTAATATAAAACACCAGCACCAGCATCAAAAGCAGTAGCCGAAGTTCTAGCTAAAATATCTGCAGGTAAGTTTGGGTTATAGCCCATACTAGGATCCCATTGGCTACCCCACTGCATTTTATTAGGATTAAATCTTCTTTGTATAATTCCTGCTTGTAACCCAAAAACCAATCTTTGTGTACCTGTAGCACCAAATTTAACACCAGTATAAGCAATATTACCATAAGCTGTTAAATACCCATAGCCCCCATTTCCAGCAGTTTGTTGCATTACACTTCCTCCATAATTTAGCGAATTGTTGCCATTAAAATCAACAGAAACACCTGGTGTAGCAAAAGGGTTAGTAATATTACCCCATTGGCTTCTATAAATACCAGTAACTCTGTAATCTCCATCAAATGCACCTGTTAAAGCCGGATTTAGCCAACTTGGGTACATATAATATTGAGAGAAATGTGGATCTACCTGTGCTTTTAGTGTAGAAACTGAAAGCAAGCCCACAGTTACAGTAAGAAAAAATAATTTAGAAATAACTCTCATTATCGTTTGCTTTTATTGTTAGGTTAATTTGTTTTATCTAAGTATTGTTAATGATCCGGTTAATGTTGGATAATGTCCTCTAAAGTCAATAATATAATAGTACACACCAACAGGAATAGGTTTTCCATTCACTCTTCCATCCCAACTAGCAGAATATCTATTACTATTATACACTTTTTGGCCATATCTATTAAATATTTCAACAGTAACAATTGGATAATCTTTTAAATTTTTAATTTCCCAAGTATCATTTATGCCATCTCCATTTGGTGAAAATGCATTAGGTACTTCTATCTTCTTTAATGCAACAACCATAATTGTATCTGTAGCAGTACAATTACCTTGGCCAGTTGCAGAAAAAGTATAAATTTTATTTTGATTTACTGTTAATAAAGGTCTTAAAATAGTTGGGTTTGAAAAATCGCCTGGCGGTGTCCATGTAAAATTAATAGAGCTTGAAGAATCATTTACAGTCGGATTCATTTTAACCACTGTGCCTGTAGGAACATAAATTGCAGGGCCTGCATCAATTACTGGTTGAACATATACTTTTACTTGTTTTGAGAAAATATCAGAAGTACAACCAACAGGATTTTTTACTTGTAATTGAATGGTAAAAATACCTGCTTTCGGATAAATCATAGTTTGACTTGTAGAAGTGGTACTAACCCATGTACTATTCAATCCAAAATTCCATGAACGGGTAGCAATAGTGCTGTTTGGTGCTGTACTTAAATCATCAAAAACGTTTGGAATACCTTGACAAAGCTCACTAGGAGTAACATTAAAGTTCGCTATTGGCTTATCATAAAATGCATCAAAGTTTTTAGAAGTTTGTTTAGAACAGCCTTTATTAGAAGTAGCAGTTAAGGTAATACTATAATTACCTATTGCAGCATACACATGAGATGGATTAACTGAATTAGAAGTAGGAGATCCATCGCCAAAATTCCAACTATAATTTAAAGTACCAGAAGAAATGCTAGAAGCATTTGTAAACTTAACTGGATTATTAGGCATACATACAAAAGTAGAGGTACTAAAATCTACAATTGGATTTGGATTTATCTCAACATTGGTTGATGCTGTATTTTTACAACTATTCAAAGTTACAGTTACAGTATATATACCACTTATTGCTGTAGTTGCATTTGGAATATTTATATTTTGATCCGTACTTGTAAACCCACCAGGTCCAGTCCATGCATAAGTAACACCAGGCGTTGTGCTATGCGATGTTAAACTTAAAGTTGCATCTGCACAAAGTGGGCCATTGTTTGCCACAACAGGTTTACTTGGCGGTGTAGGGTCACTAATATTAAATGGACCTACAACATTTGATTTACAAACACCAACAGTTACACTTACATTAGTATAAGAGCCTGCTGTTAAGTTTGGAATTGTAACTACCCCACCTGCATCACTAGTAATAGTTGAAGTAACCAAAGTGCCTTTAGTATATTCTACAGTATATGCAGTATTGGCATCTAAACCATTTAATTTAATGCTACCTGTTGCTGTGCTACAATCACTTGTATTTACATGACTACTACTTGTAATAACTGGTGTTTTATTTACTGTTACACTTACAGTTCCTGCAGCAGAAGTACAACTGTTTAAGGTTGTAGTTACAGAATAAGTACCACTAGCTATATTAGTTACTGAATTTATACTTGGATTTTGAACATTGCTTGTAAAGCCATTTGGACCTGTCCAAGAATAAGATACTCCAGAGGTTGTAGAAGTTGCAGTTAAATCTAACTTACTTCCATTACATAACGGAGAGTTGGAACTTGCTGTTGGTGTTGCAGGAGGTGTTGGGTCACTTAATGTAAATGGACCAACTGGCTGAGATGTACAACTATTTGCAGATGCAGTAATACCACTATAAGTTCCAGCAGGTAAGCCTGTTATTGTTATTTTACCAGTAGCATCGCTAGTTAAGGTAACTGTGGTTGGTGTACTACCAGCAGTGTAGTTTATTGTAAAAGAAGTTGAAGCTTGTAGGCCATTTAAAACTATTGTACCTGTAGCACTAGCACAAGCTGTTGGGTTTGTGCTGCTACTACTTGAAATACTCGGAGTTTGTTTAACTGTAATTGTTGCAGTACCAGCAACAGATACACAAGCATTAAGTGTTGCTGTAACATTGTACGTTCCACCAGCAGTAACATCAACATTACTAATTGTTGGTGTAGCACCTGTAGCAGTAAAACCGTTTGGTCCTGTCCAATTAAATGTAACACCACTTGTTGCAGAAGTTGCAGATAAGTTTAATGTTGAACCACTACAAACAGGGCTATTAGATGTAATAACTGGTGTTGCAGGAGGTGAAGGATCATTTAAAGTAAATGGCCCCACAGCAGAAGATTTACATGCACCTAAACTTGCTGTTATAGTACTATACGTATTAGCTCCTAAGCCTGTAATGATGGCTACTCCAGAACCATTTGTTGTTATAGTTACAGAAGTATCTTTACTATTAAATGAATAACTAATAGTATAAGTTGTAGAAGGTGTTAAACCATTCAAACTTATTGTACCATCTTTTATTGCACAAGCTGTTGGATCTGTTTTTGAAGTGCTTCCAATAATTGGATTTGCAGTAACTGTTACAGTAACAGAACCTGATACTGATGAACAATTATCTTTAATTGCAACAACTGAGTAAGTACCTGCTGTTGCTGTAGAAGCATTAAGAATAATTGGGTTTTGGTCGGTGCTAACAAAACCATTTGGACCAGACCAAACATAACTTATAGTACCTGTTGTGGTTGTACTTGCAGTTAATTTTAATGTATCATTTTGGCAAATAGGGCTATTACTTCCAGCAGTTGGAGTTGCTGGAGCCGAAGGATTAACAATTGCTAATGAAGCTACACTATTTGAGGTACAATTACCTATCTTAACTGAAATATTAGTGTAGGTACCAATTCCTAAATTAGGTATAGTTATCATTCCTGTTCCATCAGAAGTTAAATTGGTAGTTATTGTTGTACTTGAAATAGTATAAGTAACTGCATAGGTTGTATTGTTTTGGAGGCCTAATAGCTGAATACTACCATCTGTGCCATTACAAGTTGTAGGAGACACAACAGCACTACTGGTTATAGCTGGAGTTATGGCAACCACAATTGTTTTTTTAACTGTGTCTGCCAAACAAGGAAAGGATGAACCAGAGCCTAAAATAGTATGCCTTACATTATATGTTCCTGGAGTTGTATAAGTAATAGTTTTTGTTGTATTGGTAGTTTCAGTAACAACAGTTCCATTGTCAAAGTCCCAATACCAACCTGTAGTTCCAGTAACAGATGAAGTTGGAGTAAACACAACTGATTGTCCTAAACATAATGTATCTGGCACAGCAGTATAGGAAGAATGTGGTTTAACTCCTGCAGTTGCAGTTACTGATTTTGTAACTGAATCAGTTCCGCCGTAGGCAGTAACAATTACCAATTTTACATTATAAGTACCAGGTGTAGCATAAGAGAAAACAGGGTTTTGAAGAGAAGAAGTATCTGCTGGATTAGTGGAGAAATACCACTTGTATCTAATAACATTTAAGCCTTCTGGTGTAACATTTGGTGTTGTAAAAGTTATTGGATTTACAACATCGCAACCTGTAGCAGATGTAAAATTAAAATTAACCGATGGTTTAACTTTAATTTCAATATCCATAAACACATCTTCCTTATTATCAATGTTACAAGCATTTCCTGTTTGTGGGTTAGCAGCTGTTAACTCTAATGGTACTGTAAATATACCTGGTGCAGGAAATGTATAAGTGCCAGGCAACCTGTAAATATACAACCAACCAATACCTGTTGTAAACACAGAGTCTATTGGTGTAGGTAACATTTGAACAACATCTGTAACAGGCCCTGGATTTGCAGTTAAAGCAACTGCTGGTGTTATTTGAGTTAATTTCCAAATAATTTTAATAGGCTTATAGGTTAATTGTGCCCCTATTTGCATAGGAATACCAACAAAACCATAAGGGTGCGATACATTAGTTGCTGTTGTTGTATCTGGGATATTAAATGACCCAGAAGGAATTCTATATGCATCTAAATTAGTTCCTGCATTATATCCATAACTTTCAACACTTCCTAAACCATATACTATTCCATTAAAAGCAGAATCACTTACAGCTATAGATTGTCCAGGGGTATTAGCCCATTTTTTTACCACAATAGAATACCCTGCTTTATTTGGATGAACTCCAACATAATCAAAAGCACTTGAATTATCAATTTTTAATGATGCAATACCTGCTGTTGGTATAACTAGAGAAAGAAAATTAGCTTGAATGGCTTGCAATGAATTTCTATAAAAGACAGTTCTTTTTACCGCTTGCCTTCTTGGGCTTATTACTACCATTTCAGGGTCACCATAAGAACCAGGAATACAGCCTCCTCCAGTCATAAACTGACACATCATAATAGGTTTATCTGCTTCAATTCTATCAGGAGTGCTACTTTCATATACATAATAATTACCATTTTGTAAACCTGTCAGTGTTGTACCATTTCTTTTTACAACTGTAGAAGGGTCAGATACTGCAATTTTATACGTACAAGTTGCAAAAGCAGGTAAAGAAGCATCGCCAGAGAATGGAGAAGTTAAATATTCTGTACCCCATGTATGTTCTGGAAATAACTGTTGGTTATCACTATCACCACCACCAGAGCCACAACTTGCAGGATTGGTTGTTCTACTACTACCTGCAAATACTGCAATTGTTTTACAAACACCATCATTGCCCGGAACTGAACGAATTTTAGTACCTGTTAGCTCTTTACCAGTGCTTGATGAACCTCCATTACCATTAGCATCTGCACCATCATTGGCACCTACTAATTGATACACATCTCCTTTACTTAAAGTAATTACCGTTGCAACACCTTGAGATAATCCAGTTTTGTCTTGTGCCCTTGTTTTAACAGAAGGGGTAATTTCAACTTTAGTATCATTTTCTTTTGCAATGATATATGTCCAATTATAACAATTGGCTGCATAATTTTGTTTACTATTTAACGAAGTATAGGAAAATCCCCATGCTTCAATAGGCAATAACATAGTTGCACCTGAATTTGCACCATCATAAATATGTGCATAAGAAACTATTGGTACGTTACTTGTAATTTTAATAGCTCTTTTATATTTACCTGCCCCACCCCATCCTACTGGTGGATCATCTGAATACAACCTACAGTCGTATGTACCAGATTTAGGCATTGTTGATGGCCCAACACCTGCAGCAGATGTAGTACCACCAGCTACAATAGGTGTAGCTGCTGTTGTTCCTGTATTAATTGCTGTGTAAGGAGGAATGCTGTATCTTCTTCTCCAAATAGTATTAGGTAATAATATGTTTCCAGGTCCAACAATTTCTACATCAACAATTGCAGCTTGAGCATCTGTACTTAAATAAATTACCATTTCCATACTACCACCACTGGCATTCATACCTTGATGATGGCCATAGCTCACCCAAAACTCTTTACCTCTATTGGAAACTGCTTGAGCATTAGTCTCTGCTGCAAAAACAGTTATAGCAGTAAATAATAATAGTAACTTAAAGTTTAATAAACGCTTCATTGTAATTGTTATCTAGAGGGGTTTGATCTTTAATAATTTCAACAAATATTTACTTAAATTCAATTTACTGCATACTAAATGTTAGTTTCTCTTTAAGAACCTTAGTTAATAAATTCAATACTAACATTTAGCATACAATATTTTTTTATTTTATCTTATTAAATTTAGTGATCCTTTTTTCTCACCTGTTTTATCATCAATTAAGGTATATTTTAATACATAAATGTAAACACCAGATGGTAAAGGCTTTCCTTTATAATTACCATCCCAACCTGGTGTAGGTGTATTAGATTCAAATACTTTTTCACCCCATTGGTTAAATACCATCAATGTCATGTTTTTAATAGAACCATAAATTTTAAAGGTTCTATTTTCAACATTAGTTGAGCTTGGGTTAAATGCATTTGGAACATATACCTGATATACTGCTAAGGTTGTTCCTGTTACAGCAGCACTCGAATTTTTTTGACAGCCTAAAGTACCTAATGCTCTTACTATTAAAGTTACTGTTGTACTAGGAGCTAATCCACTAACTGTATGTGTTAATCCAGTGCTACCTGAACTTGGGGTTACCCATGTAGCTCCATTATCAATAGAAACCTCATAACCTACCGCACCAGCAACTGCAGGCCAGCTAAATGTAATTGAACTTTGTGTAACATTAGAAACAGTAGCTATAGGTGCAGTTAAAAGATTAAATATTTCTACTTTTACTTTCTTTCTTGTTGCACTTACACAATTAGTATTATTATTCACTGCTTCAATATAAAACTCTTGAGTGCTTGTTACATTAGTTAAAGCATAAACTGTTCCAGTAAACAATATAGTTGTACTTGTAGCACTGTTATACCAATTATAAGTATAGTTTGCATCTGGATTTAATACATTAAATGTTGCATTTTCTCCAGAGCAAATTTGTATTAAATCAGTAACAGCATCTACTGTTGGTAAAGGATTTACTATAACATTTTTAACACTATCTCCTATACAACCATCTGCAGTTACTACATCTAATTTTACAGGGAATGTGCCTGCAGTATTATAAGTATAAGTAGTGTTTTGTCCATTAGCAGTTGTTGCATCATGGAAAGTCCATTTCCAAGAATTGGCATTTACACCACCCGGTGTAGCAGGATCGGCATTAAAAGTAGCCGTATTGCCTACACAACCAGCAAATGTGTAAGAGAAACCAATAGCAGGAGATGGAATTACATGCACATAAATAATATCTGTTTGACTGTTATCACAACTTCCAATAGTAGGTGCTGTAAATGTTACTGGTAGTGTATATAAGCCAGGTGTAGAGAAAGTGTAAGACTGTGGTAAAGTAAAGAAATAGACTCTATCACCATTGTTATCATAAGCACTGTCTGTTGGCGTTGGGTTATTAACAGTAACATCTGCATTTGGGGTAACATTAGGCACATTACTAAACTTCCAAGTCATACTGGTTGGAATAGTTGCAATTCTAACAATAATTGTAGTACCTGTACCACTACAAGTATAACCTGGTGCATTACTTGTACCAGTAGTTGAAGTAGGGTCCACTACACCAGTTGCTCTTAAATTTTTAACTAAAGTACC
>JAIBAV010000032.1 GCA_019695015.1 Chitinophagaceae bacterium | reverse complement strand
CAAAAACTAAATATAATTTTCTCTACAGCCAATCATTATTTAAAAATGTCCATTCTGGATTCTTAGTTTTTATCAATTCTTCTTTTTTACTTCTATCCCACCCTTTTAATTGTTTTTCTCTTGCTATTGCTTGATCAATAAAATCGTAATGCTCTAAATAAATAAGAAAGTAGGCTTTATATTTTGAAGTAAAAATGTTACCTATTCCATTAATATGTTGATTTAATCTTGCAGATAAATTATTTGTTACACCAATATATAGTACTGTTTTGTTTTTATTAGTAAGGATATAGACATAATAATTATGATGATTCATGACATTATTATTAAATTAAAATGGAGCTCATATTATGGTTAGTAATACCTGAAAGGTACAGAATCTTTGTAAACTTGGAATGATATTATACCCATGCTGTCATGCTGAGGCAACGAAGCATTTATAAAGTTAAGAATAGAGAGATTCCTCGCAGGCTCGGAATGACAAAGAATTAAAGATTCTTCACTTTGTTCGGAATGACAATATACACTTGTTGTCATGCTGAGGCAATGAAGCATCTGTAGGTTGAAATAGAGATTCCTCGCAGGCTCGGAATGACAGAAGGTAAAAGATTCTTCACTTTGTTCAGAATGACAATATACACTTGTTGTCATGCTGAGGAAACGAAGTATCTGTAAGTTTAGAATAGAGATTCCTCGTAAGCTCGGAATGACAGAGAAGCAAAAGGCTTCACTTCATTTAGCATAACACCTCTTCTTTTACTAAGGAACACTCGGGTACAATATTTTTCTGCTTTCGCCCAAATAACATTTTGCTAAAGAGGCTGCTGTACGTTGCGTAGCAATCATTAATGGGCTTGTTTCTTTGTCTAATACTACATCTACTGTTGGTAATAATAAAAGTTGTGCTTTCAACTCTTTGGTTAATGTTTCTACAGAGGATGTTTTATCTATAATACTCCTTACAATGATATCTACAAAAGGACGATAAGGCTCCATTATATCATCAGCCAAGCAGTAAGCATTGTACCTGTTTCTATGAAAAATACCTAAGGTAGCCAATAAACCTGCACCAGCTATGGCTCTTGCAACTGTAGCCCTTAAAATAGCATAGCCATAATTTAATAAATTATTGGGTGGCGGTCCATCTCTTCTTCTAAAAAACTGCCAAGCTTCCGGAAATAAATGACTCCAATAATAGGCGGCAGCTTTGGCTTCATCATTGTCAGCATCACCACTTTTTACATTTTGTGCAGCATTGATTAAGTAAATGTTTTTAATATTCCATTTTTTTAAAACGGCAGATTGGTTTTGAATTTTTGCTTTTACCGTTTGCTGCCATAGTTGTTTTTTCAATGGTTCTGTTGCTTCTATTTGTGCTTTAAATCTTTCGCTTTGCAGTGTATTGCTTTCTAATGGCATAAATAAGCCACTGGGGTGATGTGTTTGGTTACATGTAATTACTGCAGTGTTATTAGCAATTAATTTATCCAATAAATAATGCGATAATGTTATTTGCTGATGTTCTAAAACCAACATACCAATATCTTCAATAGGCACTGTTTTATCTGCCCTGTCTTCTAAGCCTTTTATGTGTGCATAGCTTACCACCAACTGCTCGTTAGAACATTTTAAATGACAAGGAGTTTCTATGCAAAGGGTTCGTTTTATCATGATAATATTTTAATATTCTCCCACTCCAATAATATCGCCCAAATGATTGATACGGACTTTTATTAATTGATCTAAACCTTTAGAACTTCTAAAATCTCTCCAAGTAGTATCTCTTAAAGTTATTGAAAAGTCTGCAACAGTGGTTTCTAGGTGATGTCTAAAAACATAATTTTTAAATGAATATTTCTGCACCCTAAACAAATTCGGGCTAATCTTCTTCTTATTTTTAGGGTCTAATAAATCAATTTCTGTAGGGTTAAAGCCTGTTTTTTCATTTGGAAAAACAAAGAGATCATTTTGTTTCATGGTAAATAAAAATTGCCAACCTTCGCTTTGCTTGTATGTTTTATCAATAACAGGTAATCCCATATTAACCCTTGCAACCGCTTCGTAGAAAGAAACCACATTTTCTAGTAAATTTCCTTTTTCATCACGGTAAACTGCCACATGGTGGTTGTTGCCGGTTTGCACATAGTCAACAGGTGTTTTATTTCCTTTTTCATCTAAAATAGCATTACCTAAATGGTCTTTTTTGTAATGTAAGGCTTCAGCATTTTTTACACCGCTTATTGTAACTCGCTTAATAACTATTCCTTGTTCTTTGTTGAGCCAAATAGGATTTTTGTCTAAATCGGAAAAAGCTTTTTTGGCATCACCATCAAATTCTCTTAAACGATCTTTCATTGTTCGTTTAATTTTTTCATCTAATACCTTATCAATAGATTTTTCGTCTTTAAAGTTGTCAGCAGTGACATCTTTTCGAATGGAAAAATCTTCTTCCAACCAAACTAGTTTTACCTTTTCAGGTAAAGTTTCTGTTTTTTCTGGATTGATATAAATAGGATTTTTATCCAAGGCATTTTTACCGGTAAATGCTTTTTTCGGTTCGTTACTGTTTTCTTCTAAGCGTTGTAAAAGTAGATGTTTGTAAAGCGGATTACCCACTTTGTTAATGGTTTCTTTGTCAAATTTTGCGCCTACTTTTTCTTCTTTTTGTACATAATACTGATAGCGACCATAAACGGTTTCTTTGTGTAATTGTCCACGAGGAGTTAAGGCTTCTTGTACTTTATTTGAACCTCGTACTTTATTCTTGTTTTTAGTAACTACTTTATTTTTTGCCTTGTGCGATACAATCACATTTTCCAAATGCTCTTTGGCTAATTGGCGGAAATTAGGTATAGGTTCTTTAAATACTCTTTTTTTGTTTCCATCACTATCTATTTTAATAATCGTTTCTTTTTCTTCAATGCCCAACACATCTCGGGTAGAAAGTTTTAGATTGGAGGTGTCCATAGCAGTTTTGCCTTTGGCATTACTTATTGCGACATCGCTTCTTTCGTTCCTTCGAGCATTCAGATTATTCAAATATTGAATAAAACTCCGTTTGGTAAAGGCAATTGTTAAAGCGTCCATAGCATGGTGGCGATGGTCATTTCGTTTTGTCCAATCTTTTATAACTTCAACTTTTTGACCGTATTTGCGTTCTTCCATTTCTGTTAAACCTAAGGCACGGTATTTGGGTAGGTTGAGTTCTTTCATGATGTTAACCAAATCCCAATCTTCACGCAAACGGTCAGTGATCTGACCAGAAGTAGAAACCAAAGAACGTGTAATCTCAAACAACATTTCTTTGGCTTTCTTAGCTATGTATTGGCTGTCACGCAAGTCTCTTTCAATAAAACCTTCACCAATTTCTGAAGAACGTTTTTGTAGCTTTTGATATTTAGCTTTAGAAATACCTTCTTCTTTATTTTTTTTTCCTTGTTCAAAAAGTCTGTCTATTCTTTGCTGATAAACTGATAATCCTGCTTCTCCAAATTTACTTTCGATATATTCAATCGCTGTTTGATTGCCTTTTTCCAAATTGTCTTTTCTGAAAATTACAGTTTTGTTAGAGAAACTATCGTCAAACAAACGAGATTGAGGAATGATATGTTCAATGTCAACTTGTTTACTAAACAGGATTTCTCTTGGAATATAAGTGTCGGTATATAAATCTTTATAACCGTTGTTTTTTAATTCTTCGTACAATTTATAACGAACAATGTCATTTCTTGTTGGGTTCGCCAATCCAAATTCAGATTGCAAGGCTTGAGTAATTTTTTCATGTTCTTTTTTAGCTGCATCGATATTCGAAGTCATTTCAGCACGTTCGGCTGCGTTCTTCTTTAACTCACGAGATAATTCGATTCTTATTTCATCGAATTTGAAATTGGGTTCTTTTCCTTCTGCTTGGAGTTGTTTATTTTCCTTTTCGATTAAGGTGTTTACAACATTCACCATTTGGTTCAGAATTTTCTCTACCACTGGGTTTCTCAAGCTGTTTTTCTTAAGTAACTCCAATTTTGGTTTTAATTTTCTATTTTCTAATTCCTCTTTAGTTAAAGAATTTTTGGAGTGGCGATATCCTGCCAGTTCACAAGCCTCACTGTATTTGTTTTCTTTGATGAAAGGAAAAATTTTACGCATCGCTTTGGTAGAAAGACTTCCATAATCATCTTGAAATACAACATTCACTAATATTTTGGCATGTTCTGGTTTGAAACCAAATTTGCTACAAAGCTGTTTTTTTAACCCGATATTATCATTGCCAAAAATCAAAACATCCTGTTCAGTATATTTTTTATTATCGTCTTCTGCAGAATAGAGCAAATGCCATAATTGATAAGAAGCTTGTTGTTCAAAGGCTTTCCCTTCCAACTCTGCATCAAAATCTAAAATGGCTGTATTGATTTTCAATACTTCAAAAATGAATTTTACCATTGCTTTTATTTCAGAAGCAGGTGTTTTTAATTCGTCAATATTGATGTCATCTTTATCAGACAGTTTTAGCAAATCTTCATTGTAACCTTCATGTTCTAAAATTTTGAGATAAGCATTGTATAAGGCTTGGTTGGTTCGGTTCCCTTCTAATTGAGTGTAATTCATTTCCCAATCTTTGGATTTGTAACCAAGTGTTTCGATAATTTGGTTTGCCTTAAGACTACCTTTTAAATTCAACTCATCAAATAATAGTTGTTTAGCTTGCAAATCCAATTCAAAAATTTCTTGTTCATCATCAGATAAAGAAGAGTTATCGCCTTTTTTAATACTTCTTCTTTTACTGCCTGCTTTTTTAATTAAAACATTGTGCAAATTCTGCCAAATCTTAAATTCTTGAAACAAAGGAGACGATTTTGGGGTAACACGCATACCAACTGTTTTCTTTTTACCGTCTATTTTTATTTCTTTGCTTTCAAACTCACAGAAACTAATCAATCCTTTTTGAGATTTAAGTTTACGCTGATAGAAAATAACAATATCTCTAATTTCCTCTTTGAGTTTATCAGTAAGTTGAGTATGAAACGGAGCTTGAATAGTCCATATTTTTTCAAACTCATCTAAATAATCTTGACGATAAAAAACTTGGTTTTTAAGAGAGGTATGTGGGTTTTTCGATAATTGTTTGTATTGGTTTTGCCCAACAGTTTCATGGTTAAAATATAATTCCTTACTTCTGTCGGAAATAGCACCTAAATAGCCGCTGGAATTATTCAAGTTATTATTAATTTCGGTAAGCACATACGCCATTTGTTCTTTATCTAACTGTTTGCTAACAGCATTATTTCTCCATTTGTATGCTTGTAGCTTCTTTTGGTCACGAGCATGAAGTTTTATGGTATTTACATTTTTTAAATCATCGTCCATAACTTTAATGTCTGCTGTATTGAATTGATATTTCGTCCAAAACAATGCAGAAGTGGCTCTTTGGCCTTTTCCTTGTAGTTCCTTGTAAAAATCATCAGTAAGAATTTCGGGATGAAACTGTTTCTGAAAATTCCACACTTTATCAAATTCAGCTTGCAAATCGGAGCGATAAAAATCTGGTATTACTTTCTTTCCTTCTATTAAATTTTGAAAAACCAGTTGTCCCGGTGTAATACTCATTTCATACAATTGTTTTGCAATTCCCATTCCGTCAATAGCTTGTCCTTCTTCTGAGTTTTTTGCTTTACGGCTACTTTTGTAACCTCTTTTTTTATTGATAGCAAGTAGTACTCTTGCAAATTCGTTCAATTCAATTTTTTCAGATGCAGCTTTGGCACGTATAGCCCATGTTTGAAAAGTAGTTTGTTTTCCATCTTCTGCAAAAATTGTTTTAGCATTGATGATACTAGCTTTTGTCAGCACTTCGATAAGATTTTCTCTACGTAATTGATAGCGGTCTAAGTTTCTTCTTGCTCCACGTTTTAGCGTTCTATCTGCATTGGTGGTGATTGATTTCCCTTTTTCAAAATTACTTTGTTCGTCAGTTGTTAGGGGATTAACACGAACGCCAATTTGCTCAATAGTAGAATTTTCGTTGTTTTCACTTTCGTGTATATACGCCCAACCAATACTATTCGTTCCTAAATCTAATCCTAAAATTTTTTTACTCATTTCAATAAGTTTTTTATTTTGTTTGAAAAATACAAAATTTATTTTACTTTTGGTAATGAAAGCAAATCACAATAAGGATTATTCCGTTGTGAAAACATTTAGAGCCTCGACTATCTTCGGGGCATTTTTATTTTTGAAAGTTTTTAATAAACTCAATTTCAAAATAATTAACTCTTAAACAAAATATTAAGTAAAGAGAAGTAAAGGGTTGGTTGTATTTATTTACCTAAACAGGGTTACCTATTAATAAAAAAATGTCGCACTGTTTTGGTGCGACATTTTGCTTAAAAATATATTTTTTTATCTGGCTACATTCACAGCTCTTTTCTCTCTTATTACAGTAACTTTTATTTGCCCAGGGTAGGTCATTTCGGTTTGTATTTTTTGGGCAATTTCAAAACTTAATTTATCACTTTCGCTATCGGTTACTTTATCTGCTTCTACCATTATACGCAACTCTCTACCTGCTTGTATGGCATAGGCTTTTTCTACACCTTGATAGTTTAATGCAAGATTTTCTAAATCTTTAATACGTTGTATGTATTGTTGCATTATTTCTCTTCTTGCTCCTGGTCTTGCACCACTTATTGCATCGCAGGCTTGTATAATTGGAGAAATAACATATTGCATTTCCATTTCGTCGTGATGGGCACCAATGGCATTTACAACAGCAGGATTTTCGCCATATTTTTCTGCGAGTTTTGCACCGTATAAGGCATGGCTTAATTCTGTTTCTTCGTCTGGTACTTTACCAATATCGTGTAATAGTCCTGCACGTTTTGCAAGTTTGGGGTTTAAGCCTAATTCAGCAGCCATAATACCACAAAGGTTTGCAGTTTCTCGGCTGTGCATTAATAAATTTTGGCCATAAGAGCTACGAAAACGCATTCTGCCAACCATTCTTGTTAATTCTTTGTGTAGGCCATGAATACCAAGTTCAATAGCTGTTCTTTCGCCAATTTCCATTACTTGTTCATCTAATTGTCTTTTTGTTTTTTCTACCACTTCTTCAATTCTTCCTGGATGAATACGGCCATCGGTAACTAAGCGTTGCAAACTTAAACGAGCAACTTCTCTACGTAATGGGTCGAAAGAAGAAAGTAAAATAGCTTCTGGGGTATCATCAACAATTAAATCCACACCAGTGGCGGCTTCAATTGCTCTAATGTTTCTTCCTTCTCTACCAATTATTTGCCCTTTTATTTCATCACTTTCTAAATTAAAAACGGTAACCACGTTTTCTATAGTTTGTTCTGCAGCCGTTCGCTGAATGGTTTGTATAACAATTTTACGGGCTTCTTTATTTGCTTTTTGTTTAGCGTCTTCAATAATTTCTTGTTGTAAAGAAAGGGCTTGGGTTTTGGCTTCGTTTTTTAAACTATCTACCAATTGAGCTTTGGCTTCATCGGCACTTAGTCCAGCAATTTTTTCTAAACGTTTTATATGTTCTTCCTGGTGCTTTTCTAATTCGGTACGTTTAATATTTACAACTTCTATTTGCCTGTTTAAGTTGTCTTTAATGGCTTCGTTTTCTTTAATTTGCTTATCTAAAGAGGTTTCTTTTTGATTGATAGATACCTCTTTTTGTTTTATTTTATTTTCGGCTTCGTTTAGTTTTTTGTTACGGTCTAAAACTTCTTTATCGTGTTGTGCTTTAAGCTGAACAAATTTTTCTTTGGCTTCTAATTGTTTTTCTTTTTTAATTGTTTCAGCCCTTAATTCTGCTTCTTTTAATAAATTTTGGGCTTGTAATTCGGCATCGGATATTTGTTTTTTGGTATTAGCAGCAAAAATTATTTTACCCGTCAGAATTCCTCCCACTAAACATGCTACGCCTGTTAA
>JAIBAV010000153.1 GCA_019695015.1 Chitinophagaceae bacterium | reverse complement strand
GCATCTGCTAAGTGTTGTTGTTCGTTGTCCATAAATAAACTGTGTTTTTAAAGTTATAAAAAAGTCTTCATAAAGTTGGGGTACCCCAACTTTATGAAGACTTACACAGTTTATAAGATAGTACCTATAAATTGGCACTTACATTTTACACATCTAGTTTAGCATATTTTGCATTGGCTTCTATAAACTCTCTTCTTGGAGCAACCTCGTCGCCCATTAGCATACTAAACACTCTATCTGCTTCTGCTGCACTATCAATTGTTACTCTTTTTAAAACCCTTCTTTCTGGGTCCATTGTAGTTTCCCATAGTTGCTCTGCGTTCATTTCACCCAACCCTTTGTAACGTTGTATAGTAACAGAGTCTTCTTTTCCGTTACTAAGCTTTTCAACAATTTGCACTCTTTGTTCTTCATTATAGGCATACTCAGCCTCTTTTCCTTTTTTAACTAAATATAATGGTGGTTGTGCCAAGTACACGTATCCCTGTTCAACCATTTCTTTCATATAACGAAATATAAATGTTAGAATTAAAGTTGCAATATGGCTTCCATCAACGTCAGCATCGGTCATAATTATTAACTTATGATACCTTAGTTTAGATAGGTTTAATGCCTTGGGATCTTCTGGTGTGCCAACAGTTACCCCTAAAGCAGTGTACATATTTCTTATTTCTTCATTTTCATATATTTTATGTTCCATTGCTTTTTCAACATTCAAAATTTTACCTCGTAATGGCAGTATTGCTTGGTAGCTTCTGTTTCTTCCTTGCTTTGCTGTACCACCTGCACTGTCTCCTTCTACTAAATACAATTCGCATTTTGCTGCATCTCTTTCGCTACAGTCTGCCAGTTTTCCTGGTAAACCACCTCCACTCAAAACAGTTTTTCTTTGCACCAACTCTCTAGCTTTTCTTGCTGCCACCCTTGCTTGTGCTGCTAAAATTACTTTGCTAATTACGTTTTTGGCTTCTTTAGGGTTTTCTTCTAAATATGCTTGTAGTGCTTTAGATACAGAAGATTGAACAATACCACTTACATCGCTATTGCCTAGTTTTGTTTTGGTTTGTCCTTCAAATTGTGGCTCTGGCACTTTAACAGAAATTATTGCACTTAGTCCTTCTCTAAAATCATCTCCTTCTACTTCTACTTTTGCCTTTTCAAAAAGCCCCTCTTTATCGCCATAGCTTTTAAAAACACGTGTTAAAGCTGTTCTAAAACCACTTACATGCGTACCCCCTTCTATTGTATTAATATTGTTTACATAGCTAAAAATATGTTCTTTAAAATCATCGTTATAAGTCATGGCAACTTCAACAGCAACATTGCTTGCAGCATCATATCCTTCAAAGTATAATGTATTTGCAATTAGTGCATTTCTATTGCTAGATTTATCTAACATTTCAACAAATTCAACTATTCCGCCTTCACTATAAAATGTTTTGGTAAAAGTTGTACCATCATCTAATGTTTCTCTTAAATCATTTAAAATAATCGAAACATTTCTATTTAAATAAGCAAGTTCTCTTAACCTGCCTGCTAAAATATCTTTTACATATATTGTTGTTTGAAAAATAGAAGCATCAGGCCAAAAGTGTACTTTTGTTCCTGTTATTTCACTTGTACCAATTTCTCTTACAGAATATTGTGGTACGCCAATTCTATATTCCTGTTCAAATATTTTTCCCTCTCTTTGAACAGTAACCAACATTTTTGAGCTTAAAGCATTAACACAACTTACCCCTACACCATGTAAGCCACCAGATACTTTATAGGTATTTTTATCAAACTTACCTCCTGCATGTAATACAGTCATTACAACTTCTAATGCACTTCTGTTTTCTTTAGTATGCATTGCTGTCGGAATTCCTCGTCCATCATCTTGTACACTAATGCTGTTATCTTCATGAATGGTTACAGTAATATTTTTACAATATCCTGCTAAAGCTTCATCAATACTGTTATCAACAACTTCATAAACCAAATGGTGTAAACCTTTTACGCTAATATCGCCAATATACATAGCAGGTCTTTTACGTACTGCTTCTAATCCTTCTAAAACCTGAATACTATCGGCACCATAATTTGACTTTTGTTCCATGCTCATAATGCTTGTGCTACTTGATTTTTATTAATTTCAAAATGCTTGCGAATGTACATATAAAACCGCTCTTTTTATTATCTTTTTTTATGTATTAAAAATTAATTTTCAAGGAATCAAAGTAGCTGTTTTATAGTTTAATTGGTAGTATATTCAAATTAAATAATTTTGCAGTTTGTTTTATGAATAATTATATCCATATTGGTAAAATTGTGGCCACTTTTGGTGTAAATGGAGAGGTGATTTTAAATCACTCTTTAGCTAAAAAAGCAGGCTTTAAAAATATAACTGTACTTTTTGTAGAACTAATTAAAGGCAATAAAATCCCCTACTTTTTAGTTCATGCAAAAGCCAAAACCAATAACGAAACCATTTTATTGTTTGAAGACATAAACAATAAAGAAGCTGCCCATAAGCTTATAGGCAAACCAATTTGGCTAAACGAGGAAGATTTTAGAAAGCAAGCTGGAAAGCAGGCCCCTATTGGCTTATTGGGTTATAATGTTGTTGAAAATAAAAATATTTTAGGCTCTGTTTTAGAAGTTATAGAACAACCCCATCAGGTTTTATTGGGTATTCTTTACAAAGAAAAAGATGCTTATATTCCCCTTCATCAGGAAACCTTAATAAAAATTAATCACGATAAGAAAGAAATTATTGTTACACTGCCAGATGGATTGTTAGATATTTATTCCTAAAAACCAGTTATTTACTTTCCTTTCCTTACTAAATTCTATTCTTTAAAAAATATATTTAATGTGTTTTATACATTTCTTTAAATAGTATCTTCGCTAGCTGTATAAGCAAATAAATTATGACAATAAGCTATAATTGGCTAAGTGAATATTTACCCATAAAAATTGAACCAGAAAAACTTTCAAAAATATTAACTTCTGTAGGTTTAGAAGTGGAGTTTATGGAACCCTACCAAAGTATTAAAGGTGCATTAGAGGGTTTGGTAATTGGAGAAGTTTTAAGTTGCGAACAACACCCCAATGCCGATAAACTAAAAATTACCACTGTAAATATTAATCAAGAGCAACCCCTGCAAATTGTTTGTGGGGCATCTAATGTTGCAATAGCCCAAAAGGTTGTTGTAGCCACTGTTGGTACAACCATTTATCCCCTTAGTGGAGACCCAATAACCATGAAAGTAGCTAAAATTCGTGGTGTAGAAAGTTATGGAATGATTTGTGCCGAAGATGAAATTGGTTTATCTGCCAACCATAATGGCATTATAGTATTACCCAATGATGTTGAAGTTGGCAACGCTGCTGCTCAATATTTTAACCCTTATAATGATATTATTTTTGAAATTGGCTTAACCCCTAATAGAATGGATGCAATGAGCCATTATGGTGTAGCCAAAGATGTTTGTGCATATTTATCTCATCATTTAAAAGAAGAGGTAAAGCCCAAAAACATTTTCTCTGTACCGCTAAAATCAGATAATAATAACATACCCATTCAGGTAACTATTGAAAATATAGATGCCTGCCCAAGATATGCAGGTGTTAGTATTAGTGGCGTTTCTATTAAAGAAAGTCCCATTTGGTTAAAAAATAAATTATCTGCTATTGGCCTTAAACCAATTAACAATATTGTTGATATTACTAATTATATTTTACACGAAACCGGCCAGCCCTTACATGCTTTTGATGTTAATGCAATTACAAACAACCAAATTATAATAAAAAACTTAGATGCTAATACAAGCTTTATAACCTTAGATGGTATAGAAAGAAAATTAAGCAACAATGATTTAATGATTTGTAATGGAGCCAATGAACCAATGTGCATTGCTGGTGTTTTTGGAGGATTTAAAAGTGGAATAACACCCTCTACAACAAATATTTTTGTAGAATGTGCTTGCTTTAATGCAAGCTCTATCCGCAAATCTTCAATACACCATAGCCTTAGAACAGATGCTGCAACTAGATTTGAAAAAGGTGTTGATATTGGCAATACAATTAATGTTTTACAAAGGGCTATAGCTTTAATAAAAGAAATTGCAGGCGGTACGGTTTCTTGTGAAATTATAGATGTTTACCCTGTTAAAAAAGAAAAGGCTGAGGTTTCTCTAAAAAACCATTACTTAAAAAAACTAAGCGGAAAAAATTATCACCCCGATGCAGTTAAAAGAATTTTAACAAGCCTGGGCTTTGAAATAGTTAAGGAAGGAATGGATGAAATTAGGCTGGCTGTGCCTTTTAGCAAACCAGACATAACCCTTGCTGCAGATATTGTTGAAGAAATTGTAAGAATTGATGGCTTAGATAATATTGAAATTCCATCTTCCATAAACATAACCCCACAAGTAACCTTTTTAGAAACAAAAGAAGGGTTGAGAGAAAAAATTGCTAATCTTCTTACCGGCCTTGGCTTTTGCGAAATTTTAACCAACTCCATTACAAATAGTAAGTATTTTACAAACAATGAGTTGAACAACACCGTTAAAATGCTTAACAACTTAAGTGCCGAGTTGGATATCTTAAAACCCAATATGCTACCTACAGGATTAGAAGTGTTGGTCTTTAATATTAATAGAAAAAATTGTAACCTACAGTTGTTTGAATTTGGTAAAACATATTGTGTAAACAGCGATGGCAATTATTCGGAAGAAGAACATGTAACCCTATACCTTACAGGCTTAGAAAGTGAAAATAACTGGAACCAAAAAGCCAAAACTATTGGTTTTTATGAAACCAAGGGAATTGCCAATGCAATACTTAAACTGTTGAATATACAGGATATTAATTTTACCGAAGATGCAAGCAATGCATCTTTTATAAATATTGCTACCAATAATACCCTGTTAGGTAATATACAAATAATATCTAAAAATACACTGGATGCATTTGATATAAAGCAAGCGGTTTTTTGTGTTGATTTTAATTTTTCTGCCTTATTAAATGAAGTTGAAAAAAACAAAATAGTTTACAAAGAGGTAAGCAAATTTCCTGTTGTACAACGAGATTTGGCAATGGTTGTAAGTTCAAAAACTACCTATAATCAAGTAGAACAAGTAATAAAAAAATTAAAATTTAATACACTTCAAAGTACTCGTTTGTTTGATGTTTTTATGAGCGATAAACTTGGTGCAGATAAAAAATCAATGGCTGTAAACTTTACCTTTAGCGATAATGAAAAAACATTAACCGATAAAGATATTGATGGCATGATGAATAAATTAATTTTCCATTTTGAAAAAGAATTGGCAGCAGAAATAAGAAAACAATAAACACCAACTATAATAAAAGTATTGAAAACTTTAATTAACTAGATTTGTAAAAATGGATTCAACAATAGATCAACAATTATCTGTATTACAAAATAAGCTTCAACTTTTGTTGGAAAAGTGTCATGCTTTAAAAAAAGAAAACGAACTACTAAAAAAACAAATAGAAAAAAATAAACAAAGTCAAGAAAATTCGTATAAAAACTTAATAGCCCTTAAAACAAATAATCCGGAAGAGTTAGAAAAAAGAATAGATAAATATTTACAAGAAATAGATAGGTGTTTATTATTATTAAATGTAGAAGCATAATTTTTTAAAATGTCTGAATTAATTCCTGCCAATATTGTAATTGCCGATAGAACCTATCGTTTAAAAATTGATGCCGATGATGAAGAGCTGGTACGAAAAACAGCTAAACTAATTAATGATAAAATTCTAGAGTTTAAAGACTCTCTTGCAGGTAAAGACATGCAAGATTATGTTAGTATGGTTTTGCTTTGGTTTGCAACAGAACAAAATAAAACCGGCAAAGCAATGATTTCTCTTCAAACAACCGAGCAAAAACTGTTGGCCTTTGAAAAGCAAATTGATAAAGCCATTAACAGCATCAATACAATTTAATCTATCTCTTTTGTTTTAATTTTTCTCTCTTTTAAATCTGTTAAAACAAAATAATGTCTTTACAATATTACAATCCCTTTAATAATCTCTATTTTAACAATAATACTTGTTTTTTAACAGGAGAAGAAATAGAGGAGCAACAAAATTATATTACTGTTTTTCCTGAATGGGTTTTAGACCGCTTTCTATTACACGATAAAAAATTTACCCTAATGGATAATGTAACCTCATTTAATTACAACCAAATGGTGTTACCCTGTTCCACAAAAGTAAAAAATGCATATAATTTATTAGACCAAGAAATAAAGGCTGCTTTCGAAAACGGCTACCAGTCTGTGCAAGAAATAGATAGTCAAAAGTTATTTACATGGATGGGAGTTTTTGTTTACTGCGTTTTATACCACGATTTATTAATTGAAAAAGAAAAAAAACAAAAGCAGAATGTAGAATTTGATATTTCGCCAACTTTAAAAAACAGGTTTGCCCTTTTTCATTTAATGTTGCAATCATTAGTAGCACCTATAAGTTTTGGTGCTATAAAACCATGGGGCATAACTATTGTAAAACTAAAATACTCAAAAGATATTTTTAATTATAGAGATGATACAGTTAACCTAATGTTTACACTTGGCATGAATGGTTTTGGTATTATTGCAACCCTACAAGATAATGGTATTGTAATGCAAAAAGAGCAGGCATTACTACATAAAATTAATCAAGCAACCCTACATCCAATTCAATTCGAAGAACTAAAAGCAAGATTTATTTATAATAATTATTTACTGCAATTCAAACCAAAATACATTATAAAACAGCATGCCGATTGCCTAGACATTAATGCTGTTGAGTTTAAGGCAAATGATATTTCTACTTTATTTGCCAACTGGAACGAAAAAACCTTTGCAGATGTTTTAAGTGAATATTGGAAACCTTGGGGCTTAAAGAAAAACGAAATTTATACTTTTCCCAACGCTCCTTTAAGTTTTTTAGAAAACGAAAACACTTACAACTTTATTGAGCCTGACACAATTGACTTACCATATTAAAAAAACCCAGTAAAACTGGGTTTAAGTGTAGGTTGGCGGATTAAACTTTTTGGGTACGAATAAACACTTATTTGTTACGTTGATATTTTATTACATTGGTAAAACCAAAGTCTCCATTGTTCAACGTATATTTTATCATATAATAAGCAGTAGAGCTGCTTGTTTTAGAATCTGTAACACTATAGTTTTTTAATTGGGCACTGTTAATTGTTAAGTTTACAGTATAAACAGCACATAAATAGTTGGGAGTTTCGCCACTCATAATTTCTATTTTACTAATATTTTTTTCGTATAAAGTAGAAAAATCTATTTGAATAGAATTATTGTTTGTTCCACTAAGTGTAAATGATTGAATGGCAAGATGAGCATCTCTATAAAACAACTGATTGCCTGTAGTTGAATTTGTTGGTTCAATAAAATTATCTTGTTTACTGCAAGAAGTAAATAAAATAATAGAGAATAAAAAAACTAGTACCTTTTTCATTTCCTGAAATTATAATTTGATTAAAATTTTTAAACTTTCAGGTAATTCAAAGAATATTTAGCTGGACTTATAAGTTCTTACAAGTAGAATATTGGATATTTCAAAAGTACTTTATTTAATTCAAAGCAAATGCCAAACCTGCCTGCACCTAGTATAATATTTATATTTTATTAAAAATCAACAACTTATAATTATTTTTATATTTCTTACTTTAAAATAGAATACAATATTATTCCCAATTTTGGAACAATTTAAACAACTTGGGAAGAAATTCCAATATTAATAATACAATTCTGTTGTACTAAAAACTCAAAAATACAATTACCCTAATAGAGAATATTTATTAAAAGTATATTGCACCTTGCTGAAATTTTTAAACGCTAATTATTTATCTTCGCTACCTATCGTTTTGAAATTGAAAAATTTATACAATTACCAAAATGATTTTAATTAATATAAATAAATACTTACAAAATGGACTCAATAATAATTATTATTATAACAGGCGTAGCA
>JAIBAV010000114.1 GCA_019695015.1 Chitinophagaceae bacterium | reverse complement strand
CTTTTTAATATAATTTTAAAAGGGTAGAACAAATGGAACAACTGAATTTATTTTATACAATACTAAAATTTGAAATTAATAAAAACCTTATGAATTAGTTCATTTAAACTGATATTTATAATAAATATCCCCCTATTTTTGCCACCCATTTTAAATTTTTAAGTATATACTTGCTTATGACTACTAACATGTTATTTTTAATAGTACCTATTTTAGGTATTGTTGGTTTGCTTTACACATTTATTAAGTTTAACTGGGTTGCCAAACAAGATGCTGGCAACGAAAGAATGAAAGAAATTAGTAATTACATTGCAGAAGGTGCTATGGCATTTTTAAAAGCAGAGTGGAAAATACTAACCTATTTTGTAATTATTGTAGCCTTGTTATTAGGCTTTATGGCTACTAAAAATCCACATAGCCATTGGAGTATTGCAATAGCCTTTATTTTAGGAGCAATTTGTAGTGCAGTTGCAGGTTATATAGGTATGAAGGTTGCTACAAAAGCCAATGTACGTACAGCACAGGCAGCTCGTACAAGTTTATCAAAAGCTTTATCTGTATCATTTACAGGAGGAGCAGTAATGGGTGTTGGTGTAGCAGGTTTAGCTGTTTTAGGATTAGGAGGTGTATTTATTATATTAAAAGGCATGTTTGCACCAGAGGCTGTAAACTCATTAGAAATGCTTAAAACTATTGAAGTTTTAACAGGATTTTCATTAGGTGCCGAAAGCATTGCATTATTTGCTCGTGTAGGTGGTGGTATATACACAAAAGCAGCAGATGTTGGTGCCGATTTAGTAGGAAAAGTAGAAGCCGGAATACCTGAAGATGATCCAAGAAACCCAGCAACTATTGCAGATAATGTAGGTGATAATGTAGGAGATGTAGCAGGTATGGGTGCAGATTTATTTGGTAGTTATGTAGCTACTGTATTAGCAACAATGGTATTAGGACAAGAAACTTCTTCTATTGATAATTTTGGTGGCTATGCACCTATTTTATTGCCAATGCTTATTGCAGGTATTGGTATTTTATTTTCAATTGTTGGAACATGGTTTGTAAGAGTTAGTGATGCTGCAGGAATTAACACAGCTAATGTTCAAAAAGCATTAAATATGGGTAATTGGGGTTCAATTATTTTAACTGCTTTGGCTTGTGCAGGTTTAGTTTATTATATTTTACCAGAAACTATGAGCCTTAGAGGTTTTGAGTTTACTAAATGGGGCGTATTAGGTGCCATAGGCGTAGGATTAGTGGTTGGTGCTTTAATGAGTATTATTACTGAATATTATACTGCAATGGGTAAAAGACCTGTAATGTCTATCATTAGACAAAGTGCTACTGGCCATGCTACCAATGTTATTGGTGGTTTAGCAATTGGAATGGAAAGTACATTTTTACCAATTTTAGTTTTAGCTGGAGGTATTTGGGGAAGTTATGAATGTGCAGGCTTATATGGTGTTGCAATTGCTGCTGCAGGTATGATGGCTACAACTGCAATGCAGTTAGCTATAGATGCATTTGGTCCAATTGCAGATAATGCAGGTGGTATTGCAGAAATGAGTGAGTTACCAAGCGATGTTCGTGAAAAAACGGATGTGTTAGATGCAGTTGGTAATACTACTGCTGCTACAGGAAAAGGTTTTGCTATTGCATCTGCTGCTTTAACATCATTGGCATTATTTGCTGCATTTGTTGGGGTATCTAAAATTACTGGTATTGATATTTATAAAGCAAAAGTATTAGCTACTTTATTTGTAGGAGCTATGATTCCTTTTATCTTTTCTTCTTTGGCTATTAGAGCTGTTGGAGAAGCAGCAATGGCAATGGTTGAAGAAGTAAGAAGACAATTTAAAACCATTCCTGGTATTATGGAAGGAAAAGGAAAACCTGAATATGATAAATGTGTAGCAATATCTACTGAAGCATCCATTAAAAAAATGATGTTACCTGGTGCTATTGCAATTCTATCTCCAATAATTATTGGTTTTACTTTAGGCTCCGAAGCTTTAGGTGGATTTTTAGCAGGTGCTACAGTAAGTGGTGTATTGTTAGGAATGTTTCAAAATAATGCTGGTGGTGCATGGGATAATGCAAAAAAATCTTTTGAAAAAGGAGTAAATATTAATGGTGAAATGTTTTACAAAAAATCAGAACCTCATAAAGCATCTGTTACAGGAGATACAGTTGGTGATCCATTTAAAGATACTTCTGGCCCATCAATGAATATTTTAATTAAACTAATGAGTATTGTATCATTGGTAATTGCACCTACCTTGGCTCAACTTCATTCCAATGAAACAGTTACAGTTGATAAAAAGATTGAAATAACAACCACCACATCCATTTCTGAAAACAACTATACTAATTTTGTGGGAGCCTTACAAAAGGACGGCTTACTACAAAGCAAAGCTAGTTTAAGCTATGAGAATGGTATAATTACAATTAATGGAAAAGTTGTTGATGCTGAAATTGCAAAAAAATATATAGCATTATTAAAAGATAATAAGAGCGATATTAAAATGAATTTTAACATTGAATAGTGCTAAGTTTCAATAAAATATTATTTAGGTTGTAATACAAATTACAACCTTTTTTATTTGAAGGAAATTGCTTAGCTTCTAACTTACCTATGAAAAAAACAAAAATAATTAGGAGCCTTATAAAAAGTTAAAGAGGCTGCTTATTGTTTTAAGCAACCTCTTTAAAGTATTATTTTAATGTAATTATGTTATTTAACTATACATTTCAATTCTTAATTCCTGCACTCTTTTATCATCCATATATTCATCAAAAGTCATTAATCTGTCTATAATTCCTTTAGGTGTTAACTCAATAATACGATTGGCAACTGTTTGTATAAAAGTGTGGTCGTGGCTGGTTAATAATACAATTCCTGGAAAAGTTTGGCAACCTTCGTTAAAGCTTTGAATACTTTCTAAATCTAAATGGTTTGTTGGTTGGTCTAATACAACCAAATTAGGGTTTTGAAGCATCATTCTGCTAATCATACAACGCACTTTTTCTCCTCCACTTAATACGTTTGTTTTTTTAGCAATATCATCTCCACTAAATAACATTTTTCCTAGAAAGCCTCTTAAAAAAGGTTCATCTGCATCTGTTACATGTGCTGGTACAAATTGACGAAGCCATTCCATTAAACTTAAACCCTCTGTAAAAAATTCATTATTTTCCATAGGTAAGTATGCTTTTGTAATGGTAGTTCCCCATTCAAACTTACCTTCATTACTTTTAATGTTATCGTTTATTATTTCAAAAAAGTTAGTAACAGCTAAGGGGTCTTTACTTAAAAAGGCAATTTTATCATTTTTATTTACACTAAAAGTTGCTTTGCTAAATAAGGTTCTTCCATCTATGGTTTTGCTTAAATTTTCTACATTTAAAATTTGATTACCTACCTCTCTTAAAGGTTGAAAAATAATTCCCGGATATTTTCTATTACTTGGTTCAATTTCCTCTATAGTTAATTTTTCTAAAGCTTTTTTACGAGAAGTAGCTTGTTTACTTTTAGATGCATTGGCAGAGAAACGTGCAATGAAATCAATCAAGGCCTGGCGTTTTTCTTCAACTTTTTTGTTTTTATCATTTATTTGACGAGACATTAATTGAGAGGACTCATACCAAAATGTATAGTTACCTGTAAAGGTTTTTATTTTTTGTCTGTCCACATCAGCAACATGTGTACAAACTGCATCTAAAAAGTGCCTGTCATGGCTTACTACTAAAACTATATTTTCATAATCGGCTAAAAAATTCTCAAGCCAACCAATTGTTTCAATATCTAATCCATTGGTAGGCTCATCTAATAATAAAATATCTGGATTGCCAAATAGTGCTTGTGCAAGTAATACACGAACTTTTAAATTGCCTGGTATGTCTTTCATTAAGCTATTATGAAACTCTTCTTTAACACCTAAGCTGCCTAATAAAGCTGCTGCATCACTTTCGGCAGTGTAGCCTCCCATTTCTCCAAACTCTGCTTCTAATTCACCTGCTTTCATATAATCCTCTTCGGTTGCATCTGGATTAGCATAAATGGCATCTTTTTTTTGCATTAATTCCATCATTTGCTTATGCCCCATTAATACAGTGTTTAAAACAGTTTCTTCATCAAACTCAAATTGGTTTTGTTTTAAAAAGCTCATTCTCTCACCTTTACCAATTTCAACAGTTCCTTTATTGGGTTCAATTTCACCACTTAAAATTTTTAGAAAGGTACTTTTACCAGCACCATTTGCACCTATTACACCATAACAGTTGCCTTTTGTAAAATTGATATTTACTTCATCAAACAGCACTCTTTTACCATAAGCAAGAGTAATATTTTTTGCACTTAACATACTTACTTCCTTTTTCTAATTTGGCGGCAAAAGTAGTGTTATTTAAGTAATAATAAACTATTAATAAACTTATAGTAAGTTAAAATAAATGGATAAAAATTAATATTGTTAAGATGATAATTTAGTTAGATTTTTTATAAAACAACAATCTGATTTTTTAATAAATCTTCAAACCTATCTGCTTTTCTAATTAAACTAATTTGATTGTTATGAATTAAAACTTCTGCTGGTTTATATCTACTATTATAATTGCTACTCATTTCAAAACCATAAGCTCCGGCATTATAAAAAACCAATAAATCACCCTCGTTAATTTCGTTTATATTTCTGTTTGCAGCAAATGTGTCTGTTTCGCAAATATTTCCAACAATATCGTATTCTTTAATAGTGCCATTGGGGTTACTAATATTTACAATTTTATGGTATGCATCGTAAAACATAGGGCGTAATAAATGATTAAACCCAGAATTGATACTTGCAAATTCAATATTATTGGTTTTTTTGAGCACATTAATTTTTGTTAAAAAATATCCGGCTTGGCTCACTAAATATTTTCCAGGTTCAAACCAAATTTGTAATTTATTTTGATGTAAGTGTTGATTGAATTTTTCAAGAATTTTATTTGCTAATGTGATCATATCAGTTTCTTCTTCCGTATCTTCAAAAGGAACTTTAAAGCCACCGCCTAAATCAACATACATTAAATTAGGAAATAAATGGATTACATCAAACAACACTTCAATACCTTTTAAAAAAACATCTGCTTCTTTAATATCGCTTCCTGTATGTATATGCACACCATTAATTAATAAATTATATTGCTGCATTATATCCACTACTTCGGCAATTTGGGTTATAGGAATTCCAAATTTGCTTTTATCATGACCTGTAGCAATTTTTATATTTCCTCCAGCCATTATATTGGGCCTTAACCTAACACCAACAGGGTAGGAGTTATTAAATTTTTGTCCAAACTTTTTTAAATTACTTATGCTATCAATGTTTATGTGAATACCAAGGTTTTTGGCTTCTTCTATTTCATCAAACCCAATTCCGTTAGATGTATATAGTATTTGTTGGGGCTCAAAACCAGCATGTATTGCAAGCTTTACTTCATTAATGCTGCTACAATCAATATTGGCACCTTGAAGTTTTAAAAGTTTTAAAATATTGATATTAGTTAGTGCCTTACAGGCATAAAATATTTTTACAGTAGGGCTGTTAAAAGCAGATTTAAATTTTTGATATTGACTTACAATTTTATTAGCATCATATACATAAACTGGTGTACCAAATTGTTGAGCAATCTCTAAAAACTGCTCGTTAGTGGGTTGTTGCATTTTGCAAAAATAAGTATTATAATTTTTGAATTAATTGTATGGTTTCTTCAACCATTTCAGTTGTTATGCCTAAATGTAACACTAATCTAATTTGATTTTCTGCTATGGCAAAAGCTAAAATATTATTTTTATAAAGAGTGGCTATTAACTCTTTTGCAGTATATTTTTCAGCTACTTCAAATATGATAATATTGGTTTCTACTGGTAAAATATTAGTTACAAAGCTTTTTTGCCTTAATGCTGTGGCAATAAGCTGAGCATGATGGTGGTCTGTAGAAAGTCTTTGTATATTATTTTGTAAAGCATATAAGCCTGCTGCTGCAATTATACCTGCTTGTCTCATTCCTCCTCCAAAAACCTTTCTTACTCTACGGGCTTTTAAAATAAAATTTTTATCGCCTAATAATAGGCTGCCTATTGGGGCACCCAATCCTTTGCTTAGGCATATAGAAATAGAGTTAAATACTTTGCCATATTGTTTTGCTGATTCATTTTTATAGATTATTGCATTAAACAATCTTGCACCATCTAAATGCAGCATTAAATTATTTTGAGTACATACTTCTTTTATTGCAATAAAATCATCAAAATGGTAGCAACTACCGCCACCACGATTGGAAGTATTTTCTAGACTCAGCAATTTGCTTATTGGCTTATGAACATCATTTATATTGTTAATATTTTCTGCTACTTGCTTAGCATTAATTTTACCATAATTACCATTAATTAGTTTTACAGAACAAGCACTATTTACTGCAATACCTCCACCTTCATATTGATAAATATGACTTAAGTTATCGCAAATAATTTCATCTCCTGGTTGGGTATGAACTTTTATAGCAATTTGGTTGGTCATTGTTCCTGATGGACAAAACAATGCTGCTTGAATACCAAATAAATTAGCAGCATATTCTTCTAATTCGTTTACTGTTGGGTCTTCGCCAAAAACATCGTCTCCAACTTTTGCTTGAAGCATTGCTTCCAGCATTTGCTTAGTTGGTTTGGTAACTGTATCGCTCCTAAAATCAATCATCCTAAATATATTTTATTTGTTTTGAACCAATGGATAGTGGTCTATTGTTTCAAATACATTTCTAGGATCACTTTTTAAAACTTGAATAAATTTTCTTAAAGAGTCTGCATATTGTTGCTTCTCAAATAGTCTATCATGAGATAAAATAACCAACATATTTGCTTCATTAGTCATGCCTTCATCAAACTTTTGGTTGATGCTTTTAATCATTTCCTCTACACTTTGTTTGGGTGCTTTTGCTTTTGGTTGTTGCATCCACTCTAAATCCCAGCCTATAATTTTATAACCATTAGCATCTAATTTTTTTACTATTGCATTGTCTGCTTTTTGCCCATGTATTTTGCCATTAAATGCCCATGTGTTATTGCCTGGCAGTCTTATTATTTTTACTCCAATGTTTAAATCTCTTTCATTACGCATAAAATCATTGTAAGCACTATCTGGAGTGTTATAAAATTTGGTGTACTTATCATTAAAGCCATGAGAGAAACTATGATTGGCTAACAGTACATTTGGGTAGCTGTTTCGTATAGAATCTATGATACGTTTTTTGTGAGGGCCAACTTGGTTAAAGCCTACTGCAAAAAAAGTAGATTTCACACCTTCTTCCTTAAATATTTTTAAACAATTGGTTGTACCTGGTGGTTGAGGAGAATCATCCCAAGTTAAAAAAATGTAGCGTTTACTGCTATCGTATTTTATTGGAGTTCCAGGTGTAGGTTTGGCTTGTACATTGTTTAAAGAATCTGTATTGGATACTTTTTCATTTTTTGAATTTCCACAACTACTTAACGTAAAAATTAACGAAGTAGAAAGTAGCAGATAACCTGTAGAAAATAATTTGAACATAGAATTTATTTTGTTCAAATATAAAAATCATATTAAGTAGCAAAAATTAATGTTATTAATACCTAGTGAATAAGTTTTGTAAATATGTAAATTATACTATGAGTAAGATTATTAATTATAAATTGATAGGAAATTAAAAGAAGAAATGATGAAATTTTTTTGGGCACATAAAAAAGGTATAACCAGCAACTTGCAAGTTATACCCACTATAATTAAATGATAGAAATATTAATTATTCTTCTTCTTCTACTTCAGGAAAAGGGTTTCTTCTAGTAGGAATCAACATTTTTTCATCATCGCTTAAGAATACCCAAAAATCGTATAAAGCATAAATATCACCTGGTGTTTTAGGTCCACCATTTTCAGAATTTCTTTCGTAAGATCCTAACAATTCGGCGGAGTGTTTTAACTCAATTAATTTTTTTTCTATGGGTAATGATTTAAAATTTTCAATTGTCATAAA
>JAIBAV010000127.1 GCA_019695015.1 Chitinophagaceae bacterium | reverse complement strand
TAAGTGTTTTTAGATTTTTAAAAAAGATGTAAAAAATATTTAAATAAAATAGTTTCAATCTAAATATACATTTACACTTCGTTCCAATAATAACTATCTGGGTATATTCTTTTACCAAAAATAGCAGTACCAACTCTTATAATGGTTGCACCTTCTTCAATAGCAATTTCAAGGTCGCCACTCATTCCCATTGATAATTCTTGCATAGATACATTGGGTAAGTTTAATGCAATAATTTGCTGCTGTAATGCTTTAAGATTTTTAAAACATTGCCGTACTTTATCTGCATCTGAACTAAATAAGCCAATAGTCATTAAACCTTTTATTTGTAAAGTTTCAAAGTTGGCAACCTGCTTAATAAAATCTATTGTATTATTAGGTGCAATGCCAAATTTACTAGCTTCAAAAGAGGTGTTTACTTGAATTAAAACGTCTAATTTTTTTTCTTCGAAAGTTAAGCGTTTATGAAGTTTTTCGGCAAGGCTTAGCCTGTCTAAAGATTGAATACAATTAACCTCATATTTTAAAATGTCTTTTATTTTATTGCTTTGTAAATAGCCAATAAAATGTTTTTGATATGGAATATTTTTTAACGCTTCAAATTTTTCTTTTACTTCTTGTATTTTATTTTCACCTATTAAAGTTTCGCCTAAATTAATAGCTTCAATTATTTTGTTTGCATTAACCGTTTTGGTGGCAAGTAATAATTTTACACTATTTGTATTTCTATTTGCATTTATACAGGCAACTTCTATTCTGCGTTTAATTGCAATAATATTTTTCTCTAACTCTGTCATATATTGTTGGTGTAAAGTTTAAAATAAAATTAAACACCAAAGCAATTTTGTTTATGCCATATTCTAAAAACAAAATCCAACAAAAAATTATTACAACAGTATTGTTGGATGATGTTATGTGTAAATTGGAATTATTTAGATAAGACCTTCTTAACTCTTTTTTAAAGTACGGTGTTTTAAGGAAGAAAAATAATAACAATTTCAACTGTGATACAAAAATACCTTACAAAGGGTATTGATAAAAATAGTAATAAATAATAAATTTACAGAAAAACCACATTTATGAAAGCTGTCATTACCTTCTGCATTATGTTTTTATTTGTAATAACAATGCAGGCACAACATCTAAAGCCGTTAGAATCAGAAAACGATAACTATAGATACAAAGAGGAGAAAGAAAATGTAGCAATACAGCCCAAATACGAGCATGTTGGTAATTTTTATGAAGGCTTTGCAAATGTTTTACTCAATAAAAAATGGGGTTTTATTGACAAAACTGGTAAAGTAGTTATTCCAATTAAATATGATAAGGTGGACATATTTTCTGAAGGGTTGGCACCAGTCAGTCTCAATAAAAAATGGGGTTTTATTGACAAAACAGATAAAGTAGTAATATCTCTTAAATATGATGATGCTAACATTTTTTCTGAAGGTCTTGCAGCAGTTGAGATTAACGAAAAACATGGCTTTATAAACCAAAAAGGTAAAGAAGTAATATCTATTAAATATGATTGGGCAGACGATTTTTCCGAAGGTTTTGCAGTAGTTGAACTCAATGGAAAATTTGGATTTATTGACAAAAAAGGTAAAGTAGTTATTCCATTTTTGTATGAATCTGCCTTTCCGTTCAAAGACGGCAAAGCCAAAGTAGAAAAAGACGGAATAGAATTTTATATTGACAACAAAGGAAATGAAATTATAGAAGAATAAACAAGTAAAAGCATAGCTTCCAAATCATAAAATTGGTAAAGAGGTAAATAAAACTAACATAAATTTTATAAACAAACTCTTTACCAATAATGGTTATATTATTTAAACTCTTCTTAACTCTTTTTTAAAGTAAGGTGTTTTAAGAAAAAGAAATAATAAGCCAATTACTAGCACAATCATTAAAGAAACTTCAAACCAATGCTCAATAGGGTAAATCCAAACTTCTTTAAAAGTGTCCCATCTGCCTAATACTTCTATAAAATTCCAAAAAATAATAACTGTTGGCACTGCATATCTTACAGCATAATCAAAAACTTGAATGGTAATTAACTTAGAAATTAGATAAATAGACCAAATTAAGGAGCCCCATGCAACAATATAAGTTGCAATATGTTTATCTCCAGCAATACTATCATCATAAACAACTAATAATACAATATAAAAAAACCAGAGTAGCATAATGGTTTCTATAAAAGTTGTAATGGCTAAAGGTTTTTTAAAATACCTTCCCTCTGGGGCAATATCATTTTTATATCCCAACTTGTTTTGAAACCAAATAAAAAATGTACAATTACTTCTTGTAAAGAAAAAGTAAGTCATAATGGTACCTAATAACCCTAAAGAGGATAGCATTACCAAGTATTCTCTTTTGGTGGCAATTTGTCCATTAACCATTAAGTTGGCAACATTATTTTTTTCGGCAATCCACATAAAAGAAAACTCAACCCAGCCTGTCCATATTAACACACCACCTAAAAACCCCATTATGGTTGCAAAGTTTGCTTTTTTATTTTTTTTAATTCCCCAAACTATTAAACCAATTCCAATAAAGCCCATAATAAAAGCCCCTACATATTTTTGGTTATGTAAAACTTTTTCGTTTAAAATCATTATTGCATGGCCAATGGGCATTAAGAGTAAAACCAGAAGAAAAGAAAAGAAGCCATTTTTAATACCTTTTTTGTTAGACTTTTCAATATTGCTCATTGCTTTAAAGTTTTCTTCGGGCTTAACAATATTATTATTAATTGTAGGTGTTTTATCCATTTTAATATTTGGTAAAGTGTCTAATATTTTGTTAGGGTGCTAAAATATTATTGCTAACTAAAATGGAAAGTAGCAATTGGGAAATATTTTGTAGAAATAAGGAAAATGAGAAATTACTTAGCTCTGCTAACTATAATGGCAGATAATTTTTTTATATATCTTCTGCCTGTTGTAAAATCTGTTGCAGTTAGTATTAAAACAGATTCGGGCATTTCTGTTACGCTTTTTCCATCTTTTTGGGTAATAATAAAAAGGTTATTACCTGTAGGCGAGTTAAAAATTTCATTCCAGGAGAATACAGCAGTAAAACTATCTTGAGCAATGAAAGTAAAATAAAATTCGCTATACTTTCTTGGTAATGGTTCGTTTAAAATTACTTTAGATAAAATTTCTTTTAATAAAAATCCTTTTAAATTTTTTGCAGTTAATTGTGGTACATTTAAGTGGTTAGTAATTACTATATCTTTAAGTTGTACAGAAGGGGTTTGGGCTATTGCATCAAGCCCAATAAAAACATCTTGTTTTATATTTCCTGTAATTAAAAATCCTTTATAATTTAATTGAGCAAAACTGTTAGCAGTAATTAAAATACATATACAAGCAAAAATTGTTTTAATCTTTATTATCATAATTAATTTGTAGTACTAAAGATAAAATAAAATGCCTTTTGAGATTAAAAATTTATTGTTTAATTATCTTGTATAGGTTGTCATTCTTTTCTCCAATTTTTAAAATATATAAACCTGGTTGTAATTTGTTTAATATAATTTTTTCTTTGGTGGTTTTGAAGCTTCCCTTTAAAACTAATTTACCTGCCGATGAAAATAAATTATATTCTTTACCAATTAAATTGTTGTTGTATAGTTGAATAAAAATTGAGTTGGTAGCAGGTATAGGAAAAATAGATGGTGGTTTAGCATCATTAGCAGTAGGTGGGTTTGATGAAACAACTATATGAATGGTTTGTGTTGCAGAGTCTTTAACGGAGCATTTATTAGCTAAAAGTTTTACAGTGTAATTACCATTGGTAGTATAAGTATGAACAGGGTTTGTATTAGAAGAGCTATTACCATCGCCAAAATACCATACATAACTATTTGCATTGGCAGATTGATTTTTAAAAATTATTTTACCATTAGTACTATCTATAAAAGTAAAACTTGCTTTTGCATCGTATTCGCCAACATGCCATTTTTGTAGGCTATCATAAACCACAGTTTTGGCAGCAGTTTTTATTCTATTTGCATCTATATCGTTTAAGCCACTATTAAATGTAATTTTAGTTGGGTCTTTCTTAAAAATAACTGCATAAAAACTACATGCAGCAGCAAATGTACCTGCAAGTGATGGATGACTTTGGTCTGATGAATACAATTCAATATCTGTATAATTTTTTATAATATAATTCCAAACAGCACCAACAGGCGAAACAATGGCATTAAAACTATCTGCCATTTTTTGGTATCGTAAATTTAGTAAACTATCCATACCATTGTAAGTGCAAACAGGTGGCCAAAATGCACAGTTAGAGGCATCTCCATTTTTTCTTCCCCATGTCATGTAAAAAATTGTTTCGGCACAATTATTTTTTTCATTAATAATACTGTCTAATTTTTTTGCATAGGGGTACACACTAGTTATTACATCTATTTCTGGAAAGGAAGGCAATTGACTTTGCTCTTGCAACACTACATAATCCCACTTGCCTAAACCAATTTTTGATAAAGAAGTAGAATTGGTATAATGCCCTTGTAATGTATAACCACCAGGTGTATTACTATCGTAAACCACAGTATCTCCTGTAGAGTTTGCAATTTTTGAAAGCATGAATGGCAAATCGTTTACGTAAGTATAACTATTACCTAAGAATAAAACTTTTTTATTGCTATTTTGTGTAAAAGCTATTGTAGAAATGAAAAGGCTTAAAAATATTGCTACCGGTTTCATAAATTAAAAAAACGTTTAAAAATACGAATGGCTACCAATTAAGTAGCCAATCTTATAATTATTAAAGTAAAAGAATAATTATTCTTTTACTCTTTCTACATAATCTCCTGTTTTAGTATTTATTCTAATTAATTCACCTTCTTCTACAAATAAAGGAACGTTTACAGTTGCACCTGTATCAATAGTTGCAGGTTTTGTAGCCCTTGTTGCAGTATCACCTCTTAAGCCTGGCTCGCAGTAGGTTACTAATACAACAATTTTTTCTGGTAGTTCTGCACCTATTGGTTGATCTGTTTCGGTATTAATTAAAACAAAAACTTCGCCATTATCTTTTAAAAATTGTGGGGCATCAATCATTTCTTCTGCTAAAATAATTTGCTCAAAGGTTTCGCTATTCATAAGGTTAAAACCACTTTCATCTTTATACAAATACTGAAAAGATTTTTTTTCAACCCTTACAGGGTGAATAGTTTCTCCACTATTCCATGTTTTCTCAATTGTACGGCTGGTATCTACTCCTTTAAGTTTTGCCCAAACTTTTGCTGCAGCACGGGCTGTTTTATTTTCGCCAAACTCTACCACACTATACAAATTACCATCTAATTTTAAAACCATTCCACGACTAATATCTGATGTTGTTGCCATATATTATTTATTTAGAGTGGCAAAAGTAAGGGTTGAACAAGAAAAAAATTAAACTCAAGTTTTAATTTTATTACTCTTGCCATTAGAAATATAGAATTGAAATAAAAATATTGATTTTATAACCTATAAACACGCAAAGTATTATTTTTACAAACCAATTAATAAAGTATGCCACAATACCCCAACAGACAATTTCTGGATTTTGAGCAGCCTATTAAAGAATTGTATGAACAAATTGACCAAACCAAAAAGCTTGCAGAGAAAAACCCAAAAATTGATTATAGCAATACACTACATCAATTAGAGCAATCAATTATTGATAAAAGAAAAGAAATAACCCTGCATTTAACACCCTGGCAAAGAGTTCAGTTAAGTCGTCATCCAGATAGACCTTATACATTAAAGTATATTGAAAAAATGACTACCGATTTTATTGAATTACATGGCGATAGGAATGTAAAAGACGATAAAGCAATGGTAGGTGGATTTGCAAACTTAAATGGCGAAACAGTAATGTTTATTGGTCAGCAAAAGGGTATTAATACCAAATCTAGACAGTTAAGAAACTTTGGTATGGCAAATCCCGAAGGATATAGAAAAGCATTGCGTTTAATGCGTTTAGCCGAAAAGTTTAATAAACCAATAGTTACTTTAATAGATACACCAGGAGCTTATCCAGGGTTAGAAGCAGAAGAAAGAGGACAGGGAGAAGCCATTGCCAGAAATATTTATGAAATGATAAGGCTTAAAGTTCCTGTAATATGTGTAATTATAGGAGAGGGAGCAAGTGGAGGTGCTTTAGGTATAGGCGTTGGAGATAAAATGCTAATGATGGAAAATACCTGGTACACTGTTATTTCTCCAGAAAGTTGCTCCTCTATTTTATGGCGTAGTTGGGATAAAAAAGAAATTGCTGCAGAGCAATTAAAACTTACTGCTACCGATATGCATGGCTTTGGTTTGGTAGATGAAATTGTACCTGAACCAGATGGTGGAGCTCATTGGAATTATGATAAGGCAGCAGAAATTTTAAAACAACACATTATTAATTCACTTAACGAGTATAAAAATATAAGTGCAAATGAACGTATTAATAACAGAATTGCTAAGTACGAAAAAATGGGCTTTTGGAATGAAGTAACAGCTTAATTTAATTTTTTAAATCAGAAATATATATGTCTTTACGTTCTCAATTATCAGGCACTGGTGTTGCCATTATAACCCCTTTTAAAAAAGATTATAGTGTAGATTATGAAGCACTTGGTAAACTTATTGATTTTATAATAGAAGGTGGTGTAAACTTTATAGTAACACTTGGTACAACCGGCGAAACACCTGTTTTAGATAAAAAGGAAAAAATAGACATTATAAACTATACTTTTGATAAGGTAAACAATAGAGTGCCGGTAGTTGTAGGAATTGGTGGAAATAATACCGATGCTTTAATTAAAGATTTTGAACAATACCCCATTCAAAAAGCTGCTGCTATTTTAAGTGCCTCTCCATATTATAGTAAACCAAGCCAAGAAGGTATTTTTCAACATTATAAAGCATTGGCAGAAGCTTGCCCCAAACCCATTTTAATTTATAATGTACCAGGTAGAACAGGTAGAAATGTAAGTGCTGCCACCACTATACGTTTAGCTAATGAAGTACCCAATATTGGAGGTATTAAGGAAGCTAGTGATGATATGAACCAGTGTATGCAAATAATTAGAGACAGGCCCGATCATTTTTTAGTAGTTAGTGGAGACGATGCTTTAACAATGCCACAACTTTCATTAGGATTTGATGGTGTTATAAGTGTTGCTGCACAAGCATTTCCCTCACAATTTACTGCAATGGTAAATGCAGGCTTGGCTTATAATTTTAACCTAGCTCAAAAAAATCATTTTAAACTTTTAGAAGCATACGATTTATTGTTTGTAGAAAATAATCCTGCAGGAGTAAAGGGGTTTTTATATGAACTAGGAATTATTGAAAATGTTTTGCGTTTACCTGTTGTGCCATTAAGCAACTCTGTTCAAGAAAAAGTAAAAACTTTTTTGAAAAATTTTAAATAAATTTCCTTCCAATTTTTTCTCAAGATATTTTAGTTAATGAAGAAAATAATTATTGCTATTGATGGATTTTCATCTTGCGGAAAGAGCACTTTAGCAAAACAATTAGGTGCTAAACTAAACTACATTTTTGTAGATAGTGGTGCAATGTATAGAGCAATAGCATTGTATTTTTTACAAAATAATATTGATATCAATAAGGATATTCAAGTAACGGAAGCTTTAAAAAATATACAATTATCTTTTGCATTCAATAATGAAAAAGGCAGCAGTGATATGTTTTTAAATAATATAAATGTAGAAGAGCAAATAAGAGAAATGGCAGTTAGCAACAATGTTAGCAAAGTAAGTACATTAAAACTAGTACGAGATTTTGCCGTAGCACAACAACAACAAATGGGCATTGCAAAAGGCATTGTAATGGATGGAAGAGATGTTGGCACTGTTGTTTTTCCTACTGCCGAATTAAAAATTTTTGTTACAGCAAGTATTGATGTACGTGTAGAAAGAAGGTATAAAGAATTGATAGAAAAAAATTCTAACATAAGTAAAGAAGAAGTAAAAAATAATTTACAAGAAAGAGATTATATAGATAGCACCAGAGCTATTGGCCCACTTAAACAAGCAGAGGATGCAAAAGTGTTAGACAATAGCCATATTTCCAGAGAAGAACAATTAGCAATTGCATTACAATGGGCTAATGCAATAATCCATAGCATTTAATTATATTTGCACCCCTGTATGAATTTGGGTGTTTTGCATGAACAGTATAAAAATAATTCCTGCCTTTTACAATTGGCAGACAGGTTGCTATTTGCCGATGCTCAAAAAATATTTCTAAAAAATGCACAAGGCAGTTCGCCAGAGTTTATTATCACTAATATTTTTTCTTTCACCCAAACATCAGAACTTAATCATTTAATTATCTTAAATGATTCTGAAGAGGCAGCCTATTTTCATAATACCTTAGAAAACTTAACCAACGCTTACGACCTTTTTTATTTTCCATCCTCCTTTAAAATACGAAAAAATTTTAAACTACTTAATGTATCGCATGTAATGCTTAGAACAGAAATGCTTACTAAGCTTTCTGTTGGCGGTAATAAAAAAATAATTGTTACTTACCCCGAAGCCTTATTTGAAAAAGTTGTACTACCCAATACTTTACATAGCAATATTATTAGCATAAAAACCAATGATACTATTAACCTAAATAGTTTAATGGAGTTGTTTGTAATGTATGGGTTTGTAAGAACAGATTTTGTGTACGAACCTGGACAATTTGCATTACGTGGCGGCATTTTAGATATTTACTCATTTGGCAATGAAAAACCCTATAGAATAGAGCTGTTTGGCAACGAAGTAGATAGTATAAGAATTTTTGAGCCAGAAAAGCAACTTAGTGAAAGAAAACTATTACAAGTAAATATTATACCTAATGTAGAAACACAGTTTGAGAGTAACGACAAAATTTCTTTACTAGAATTTTTATCAGAAAATACCATTATTTGGCTTAAAGATTGGGATATTATAAAAGAAAAATTAGAAACCCAAGAAGAAGACTTTGGATTGTTTATAGAAAGAATAAAAAGCAATACTAATAGCACAGAAGAAGAGAATGAAGCAGAAGAGAATACAAAAATTTTAAAAGAAATTAATTTAGTAGATATTGTACCTGCTACAACAATTGAAAGGCAAGTACAACAAAAGCATATTGTTGAATTTGGTTATAAACCATATTGGGCAAATTTTGAAATAGAATTTAATACACAATCGCAACCTTCATTTAATAGAAATTTTGATTTACTTATTCAAAATTTAAAAAAATACGAAACAGAAAAATATTCCATTTACATATTTGCAGATCAAGTAAAACAATTAGAAAGATTAGAGGCCATTTTTAAAGATTTACAAACCGAAATTCATTTTACACCAATTCCAATTTCTATACATGAGGGTTTTATAGACCACCAATTAAAAATTGTTTGCTATACCGATCATCAAATTTTTCAACGCTATCACAAATACAAAGTAAAACAAGCGTTTAGTAAAAACAAAGCTCTTACATTAAAAACTTTAAGAGACTTACAACCCGACGATTTTGTAACACATATAGATCATGGTGTAGGCAGATATAGTGGTTTGCAAAAAATAGAAGTTAATGGAAAACTACAAGAAGCTGTACGAATTATTTATAAAGACAGCGATATTTTATATGTAAACATAAACAGCCTTCATAAAATTTCTAAATATACAGGCAAAGAAGGCACTGTGCCAAAAGTTAATAAATTAGGTAGCGATGTTTGGAATAAGCTAAAAGAAAAAACTAAAACCAAAGTAAAAGAAATAGCATTTGATTTAATAAAACTATATGCACAACGTAAGGCACAAAAAGGATTTTCTCATACGCCAGATAATTATTTACAAACCGAGTTAGAAGCAAGCTTTATTTATGAAGATACTTTAGACCAGGCAAAAGCAGTAGCCGATGTGAAAAAAGATATGGAAAGTGAAAATCCAATGGATAGATTGGTATGTGGCGATGTTGGCTTTGGTAAAACAGAAGTAGCCATTAGAGCAGCATTTAAAACTGTGGTTGATGGCAAACAAGCTGCTGTATTAGTTCCAACTACAATTTTAGCATTTCAACACTTTAAAACTTTTAAAGAAAGGCTCAGAGATTTTCCATTAACAGTAGATTTTATAAATAGATTTAAATCATCTAAAGAAAAAAAAGAAACCTTACAAAAACTACAGGAAGGAAAAATAGATATTATCATAGGCACTCATGGCTTATTAGGCAAAGATGTTAAGTTTAAAGATTTAGGGTTATTAGTAATTGATGAGGAACAAAAATTTGGTGTAGCACATAAAGAAAAATTAAAATTACTTAAAACCAATGTAGATAGTTTAACATTAACAGCAACTCCTATACCACGTACACTTCAATTTAGTTTAATGGGTGCAAGAGATTTAAGTATAATAAATACACCACCACCAAACAGGCAGCCCATACATACCGAAATACAAATATTTAATGACGAATTTATTAGAGACACTATTTATTTTGAAACAGAAAGAGGAGGGCAAGTTTTCTTTATTCATAACAGGGTAGTTGGGTTGCCAGAAATGGCAGCTTTTATACAAGCACAATGCCCCGATTTGCAAGTTGCTTATGCACATGGGCAAATGGAAGGCAGCCAGTTGGAAGAAAAAATTTTAGATTTTATTGATAAAAAATATGATGTATTAATTTGTACCAATATTGTAGAAAGTGGTGTAGATATTCCAAACGTTAATACCATAATTATAAATAATGCTCATCAGTTTGGTTTAAGCGATTTGCATCAATTAAGAGGAAGAGTAGGAAGAAGCAATAAAAAAGCTTTTTGTTATTTGCTAGCCCCACCAATTAGTACATTGCCTGTAGATAGTAGAAAAAGATTACAAACCTTAGAGCAGTTTAGCGATTTAGGCAGTGGCTTTCAAATTGCCATGAGAGATTTAGATATTCGTGGTGCAGGAGATATGCTTGGTGGTGAACAAAGTGGTTTTATTGCAGAAATTGGTTTTGAAACCTATCAGAAAATTTTAGATGAAGCAATTAGAGAACTTAAAAGAACCTCGTTTAAAGAATTATTTAAAGAAGAAATTAGTAAACAAGATGATTATGTAAACGATTGTACAATAGATACTGACTTGCAAATTCTTATTCCAGATTTTTATATAGAAAGCATTACAGAAAGACTTTCTATTTATACCAGAATGAATGACTGTAAAAAAGAAGAAGAGTTACAATTATTATACACCGAAATGATAGATAGATTTGGAAATATACCAACAGAGGTAGATGATTTGTTTACTACTGTTCGTTGCCGTTGGCTTGCAATTGATTTAGGTTTCGAAAAAATGAGCCTCAAAGAAAATACCATGCGTTGCTACTTTGTAAATAAAAATGACAGCCCTTATTTTGAAAGTAACACCTTTAAAAACATAATTAATTTTTTACAAAAAGAAACCAATAAAGGAAGGTTAAAGCAAGTAGCTAAAAATTTTTTGTTAGTAGTTGATAATATCAATGGTATGAGTGAGATGCTCACCTTCTTAAATAAAATGCACAACTTTGTAATTGCTAAAAATAGTTAAGCAAAAAATCTCCCCTAAGCTATATTTATTCTTGCTGCTTCTTTTTATCTTCGTTACATGCACATACAATCTAAATTACCTCAAATAGGTACAACTATTTTTACTACAATGAGCAGCTTAGCTACAGAATACAATGCTGTTAATTTAGGGCAAGGGTTTCCGGATTTTGAGATGAATAAAGAGTTAATTGATTTGGTACATGCTGCTATGTTGCAAGGCAACAATCAATATGTACATAGTAATGGGCTTGCTTTATTAAGAGATAGAATTGCAGAAAAGTATGCCAATCTTTATCAATCCAATATTGATGCAGATAAACAAATTACTATCACTCCGGGTGGCACTTATGCTATTTACACTGCACTAACAACTGTTTTAAATGCTGGAGATGAAGTAATTATTTTTGAACCAGCGTATGATAGTTATATACCCAATATTGTAGTTAATGGGGCAAAGCCTATTTGCATTTCTCTTCAATATCCAAACTACGCCATTCCATGGAACGAAGTAAGGGCTAAAGTGAATAGTAAAACTAAAATGATTATTATCAATTCGCCACATAACCCAACTGGTGCAGTTTTAAGCCAAGAGGATATTAATGAATTAAGAAGTATTGTTGCCAATACCAATATTTTTATTTTGAGCGATGAAGTGTATGAGCATTTAATTTTTGATGACCTAAAAAATTTAAGTATTCTTCGTTATCAAGATTTATTAGAAAGAAGTTTTGTTTGCTTTTCTTTTGGCAAAACCTATCATTGTACTGGCTGGAAAATGGGTTATTGTATTAGTAGTGCTGCTCTAATGCAAGAGTTTAGAAAAGTACATCAGTTTAATTGTTTCAGCAGCAACAGCCCCTTACAATTTGCATTAGCAAGTTACTTAAATAATCAAGATGCATATAATTTACTAGGCAAACAATTTCAACAAAAAAGAGATTTTTTTAGAAACTTAATGCAGCAAACACCCTTTAAGTTTATACCCTCTCAAGGTAGTTATTTTGAGTGTTACAGTTATGAAGGATTAAGTAATTTAAGCGATAAAGATTTTGCTATACAGCTAACAAAAAAGTTAGGGGTAACAGTAATACCCGTTTCTGCATTTTATCATAACGAAGAAGATAATAAAGTAATTCGTTTTTGTTTTGCAAAGCAAGAAGCTACTTTACAACTTGCAGCAAATAGATTAATGCAGTTTGAAAATTTATTTTAGTTCATTCTGCAAAACCTACTATACAATTTTTCATATAATGGTATAATACTATTCAAATCAAATTTACAAGCTTGTTGATAAGCTGCCATTTTCATTTTATTTAATTTGGCTTCGTCTTGTAGTATTGTTATTGCAAAATTTGCCAAAGTTTTTACATCTCCAACATCTGCCATAAAACCTGTTTTGCAGTGTATATTTATTTCTGGCAAACCTCCTGCATTAGTGCTTAATACAATAGCTTTTGCAGCCATTGCTTCTAATGCAGCTAAGCCAAAACTTTCATATTCGCTGGGTAGTACAAAAACATCACTTACTGCAAGTATTTCTTCCATTTGTTCTTGCTTGCCTACAAACCTTACATCGGGTTCTAAATTTAAAGTTCTAACTAATTCTTCTGCTGCAGGTCTTTCTGGTCCATCGCCAACCATTAGTAATTTGGCAGGTAAATGTTTTCTCACTTCATCAAATATTATAATTACATCTTCTACTCTTTTAACTTTTCTAAAATTACTAGCATGTAAAAATATTTTTTCGGCATTTGGTGCTATTACTTTTTTAAAAGCATCAATAGGCTTTTTGCCAAATCTTTCAATATCTACAAAGTTGGTTATTACCTCAATAGGTTTATTTATTTCGAAGTGTTTTAAGGTTTCTTCTTTTAAGTTTTCGCTTACAGCGGTAATAGCATCACTTTCGTTAATAGAAAATGTTACAACAGGTTCGTAGGTTTTATCTCTGCCAACTAAGGTTATATCTGTTCCATGTAATGTAGTAATTACAGGAATATTTCTTCCGGTTTTCTTTAATACAATTTGCTTGGCCATATATGCAGCACTTGCATGTGGTATGGCATAATGAACGTGCAGTAAATCTAAATCGTGTTTAATAATTACATCTACCATTGTACTAGATAGGGCAATTTCGTATGGTGGATAATCAAACAAAGGATAAGTAGGAACTTGTACTTCGTGGTAAAAAATATTAGCATTAAAAATGTTTAACCTAACCGGCTGCTGGTAAGTAATAAAATGTACCTGATGGTTTTTATCTGCTAAAGCTTTGCCTAATTCAGTTGCCAAAACTCCGCTTCCGCCAAAAGTTGGATAACAAACAATTCCTATACGCATTTTTTATTTTTTATACTTTAAAGATGATGAAGGTAAGCTTATACTTTCAAGGAAGAAAAGGGTTTATACTTTTATATAAATTTTCTTCTTATCTAATAAATAAACAATAAACCAATACATAACAATCATACTAATTGCATAAACTAATGAACCTACTCTTAAATCGGTTGAAATATTTTTGCAAATATGTTCATAAAACCAACCAAAGGCAGATAGATAAACCGAGTTGCCATTTTCATCAGTATGATCATTAATTCTAAACAGGGTAAGCAAACGTGGTAAAAAGCCACTCAGCACAAATATGAACAAAGGATTTTTTCCAAATACATCAAAAAATTTACTCCATGCACCTTTAGCATTTTTAAATTCAAGCAAATAAATTAATACTCCAATAGTTGCAATGGCAAGCCCTGTTGTATAAATGGTATAGCTACTGCTCCATATTTTTTTGTTGATAGGAAAAACCATATCCCAACAATAGCCAGCTGCCATAAATAAAATTGCAGCTACCAGTAAATTGCTAAGCATTTCGTAAGTTTTTCCTTTTTGTTGAATATAATATCCAATTAAATATCCCATAATAACCTGTGCTATTGCAGCAGTTGTACTTGCCAGCCCTTCATAATCAAAATGAAAAACTTTGCCATCAATTTTATCAATATGTAACATGTGGTATTTGGTTAATACAGCAATGTCAATATTTCTGGCAAAATGCCCTGTAATAGAAAAAGGGTCTGCAGAATTACCAGCTAATAAACTTATTAACCAGTAAGCAAATAATATAATAATTGCAGCAACCATTGCACCTTTGGGTTTAAAGTAATACACAATTAACGATGCAATTAAATAGCAAATAGCAATACGTTGCAACACACCTAAAAGTCTTACACCATCTTCATAGCTTGTGCCATTTGCATTGGTATGTAAATAAGACCATGGCTTAAAAACAAGTTCGTTGCCGCTCCATTGTACAAATGGGCTCCAATTTAATAATAACCCAATTCCAAAAATTAAAATACTACGCTTAATCACTTTTATTAAAAAATACTTTGAGCCTTTTTGTTCAAACTTTGGCATTACAAAGGCCATTGCATTACCAACTGCAAATAAAAAAAATGGAAAAACCAAATCTGTAGGTGTACAACCATTCCATTTTGCATGTTCTAAAGGAGGAAAAATAGAAGCCCAGCTACCCGGATTGTTTACTAATATCATTAAAGCTACAGTTGCTCCTCTAAAAACATCTAATGAATAGTATCGTTGCTGTTGCATAGATAATTTTATTTATAGCGTAACGAATGTATGCAATTTGATTAGTAAATAAAAAGACATTCTCTGAACATTTTTATTCTGAGTGTTTCATAAAACAAATTAATAAGTAATCAAAACTTATTAAATACGTTACGCTACTTATACAATATTTTTCTTTCCTTTGCTACTTAAATTTTAATATGAAAACTTGTTATATAATAGATGCTGTAAGAACACCAATAGGTAAATATGCTGGAAAATTGAGTAATACAAGACCCGATGATTTATTAGCACTTGTTATTAAAGCATTGGTTATTAGAAACCCCAATATTGATACTAATAAAATAGAAGATGTAATTGCAGGAGCTGCAAACCAAAGTGGAGAAGATAATAGAGATGTTGCAAGAATGGCAGCATTGTTAGCTGGTTTGCCTTTAACAGTTGGTGGCAATACTGTAAACAGGTTGTGTGCAAGCGGCTTGCAAGCAATAATGGATGCATCTAGAGCCATCATGTGTGGAGATGGTTTACTGTATATAGCTGGTGGTACAGAAAGTATGACAAGGGCACCATTTGTAACTGCTAAAGCAGATACTGCTTTTAATAGAAAAACAGAAACCTATGATACTACTATTGGTTGGCGTTTTATAAATAAAAAATTAGCCGATTTATACTACCCTTTTAGTATGGGCGAAACGGCAGAGAATGTTGCTAAACAATATGGCATAAGTAGAGAAGAGCAGGATTTATTTGCATTTCAATCGCAAGAAAAATATGCTGCTGCATTAAAAGCAAATATTTGGCAAGAAGAAATTATACCTGTAGAAATTTTTGAAAATAAACAAGCCGTTTTGTTTACAAAAGATGAGCATCCTAGGCAATCTAGTTTAGAAAAATTAGCAACCTTAAAACCTGCATTTGATAAAAATGGAACAGTTACTGCAGGAAACTCATCAGGTATAAACGATGGAGCATCTGCTATATTATTGGCTAGCGAAGAAGCTGTAAAACTTTTTAATTTACAACCATTAGCAAGAGTAGTTAGTATGGCAACTGCTGGGGTTGATCCTTCTATAATGGGTATTGGGCCAGTGCCTGCTACACAAAAAGCATTACAACGTGCAGGGCTTTCCACAAACCATTTAGATTTAATAGAGTTAAATGAGGCATTTGCTTCTCAATCAATAGCCTGTATTAAAGAGTTAAATTTAGACACTAGTAAAATAAACATAAATGGTGGTGCAATTGCTTTAGGCCATCCATTAGGTTGCAGTGGTAGTAGAATTACTACAACACTTCTTCATCAAATGAAAAAAATAAAAAGTAAATATGGTTTAGCTACTATGTGTGTTGGTGTAGGACAAGGTGCAGCAATTGTTTATGAAGGACTATAAAGGCTTTGAATAAAAATTAAAAATATATAATTTGTTTTATTAAGTATTAAAAATCTTGATGTAATATTGTTTAAAATATTCAGCTTATAGCTTCAATTTTACGCACTACTTACTGTTTTAGTATTCTTATTTTTAAATATTTTTCTATTTAAAAATTTTCAATTTAAACTATTCATTATAACACTAGCTAAGTTCTATTTGGCTACTCGTTATATGTTTTCAAGAATACATTTTTAAAGGTTAAACTGTTCATTACGGTGTAATGAATGTATTTAATTATTTCAATACTATACAAGCACTTTTAATAAAAAACATTAAACTTTTTATATAAATATGAAATTAAAAATTTTTACTTATTTAATTATTTTCTTTCTACTACATACAACCGTTAAAAGCCAAAATTCTATTATTGGTGTTGTACAAGATGCAAACAACAAAACAAACATTGAAGGAGCAATTGTGTACATTGCTGAAATAAAAATGAAAACAACAACAAATAAATCTGGAAGGTTTGTGCTAAGAAATATACCTAAAGGTAGTTATAGTTTAAAAGTAAATGCTACAGGGTATCAAACAATAAATAAAAAAATTGAATTAAGCAGCGATACTTTATTTAATTTTTTCTTAGAACAAAATTTTACAGCATTAAATGAAGTGGTTGTTACAGCAGTGTCTAGAAGTACTCAGGTTAAGTTAAGTCCAGTAATTATTAAGCCTGTAGATATTGCTCAACTAAATCAAAATAGTTACACTAATTTAATTGATGCATTAAAAAATATTCCAGGTGTTAATCAAATTACAACAGGTTCTGGAATTTCAAAACCAACTATACGTGGCTTGGGTTATAATAGGGTAATAACTTTGTACAATGGTATTAAGCAAGAGGGGCAACAATGGGGAGATGAACATGGAATTGAGATTGACGAATATTCTGTAAGTAGGGTTGAGATTGTAAAAGGCCCTGGTAGTTTAATGTATGGCTCAGATGCAATAGCTGGGGTTTTAAATTTTATTACTCCTAAAATAAAATCACTTAAACATACAACAACTCAGTTAATATCTAACTATCAATCCAATAATAATTTAATAGGAAATTCTTTTTCGCATGCAGGTTCAACAAAAAGTTTTCATTGGTTAGGGAGAGTAAGCAATAAGCTTGCTGGAAATTATCAAAATAAAACAGATGGTAAAGTATATAACTCCGGTTTTAAAGAACTAAATGCAAATATTTTTTTGGGCATTCATAAAAATTGGGGCTATACTCATTTTAATATCAGTACTTATAATATTGAATTAAATATAGTGGATGGAGATAGAGATAGCTTAGGAAATTTTGTTTATGATTTTGTAAACAACAATAGAACAATAACAAAAAAAACGGTTACTAGTAATATTTTAAAAGGCTATAAAAGAGGAATCCCATACCAAATTGTAAATCACTTTAGAGTAATGAGTAATAGTTTTTTTCAGCTTAGTAAAGGTTCCATAAATATGGATATTGGATATCAAAATAATAGAAGAAAAGAATTTGGAAATGCATTATATGAAAATAGGAAAGATCAATTCTTTGATTTGCATACAATCAATTATTCGGCAAGATTTAATTTTTTAGAAAACAATAATTGGGCTACATCAATTGGTATTAATGGAATGCAACAAAACAACTTTAATAAAGGATTAGAGTTTTTAATACCTCAATACAATTTATTTGATATAGGTGGCTATATCATTACTCAAAAACTATTTAATAAACTAACATTAGCAGGTGGTTTAAGGTTTGATTTAAGAAAGTTAGCAACAAAGAAATTGGTATTAGATAGTTTAAAAAGACCTGTAAACTATGAGGATAATACAACAATCATAAAGTTTAATAATTTAAATAAAGTATTCAATAATTTTTCAGGAAGTGTTGGCATAAGCTATCAAATAAATAAAAATGAAACTCTAAAGCTTAATATTTCTAGGGGATTTAGAGCACCAAGTATGGCAGAGCTTACATCAAATGGGCAACATGAAGGAACATTTAGGTATGAGTTTGGTAATGCACAACTTCAATCAGAAGTTAGCCATCAAATAGATATTGCCTATTTTAACAACACATCAGAATTTACTTTAGAGTGTACGCCATTTATAAATTTTGTATCCAACTATATTTATACTTACAAATTAGTGAGTGTTTTTGGAGGAGATTCCATTTATAATCCAATAAAACCTTTTCCATCAATTAAATATACACAAGGCAATGCTGTATTGTTTGGTGGCGAATTATATTTTAATCTCCACCCAACTGCTATAAAGTGGTTGAATATTGAAAGTGCTTTTTCTTATGTTAGAGCAACCCAAAATAAACAGCCAGACAGCACAAAATTCCTGCCTCTTATACCTGCACCAAAACTTAATTGCAATGTAAAACTTCAGTGTAAACAAGTAGGTAAATTGTTCACCAATGCCTATTTTAAAATTGGGTTTGATTATTTTTTAGAACAGAATAAATATTATAAAGCTAATTTTTCTGAAACCCTAACACCAGCTTATTGGTTATTAAACTTTGGCTTTGGAGGGAATTTGAAATTGTTTAATAAAAAAGATATGCTAAGTTTATTTTTTAGTGCCGATAATTTTTTAGATGTTTCTTATCAGAGTCATTTAAACAGATTAAAATATGCACCTCAAAATAAGCTAACTGGCAAAAACGGTGTTTTTAATATGGGCAGAAACTTTTGTATAAAAACAATTTTTAATTTTTAATGTTAATACAATATTCACTTTTATCAGTAGCCATTTCTCTTATCTTTGCCCCACTTAATTTTTAAGCATACTATAGTGAAAGCAAGAAATTTAATTATTTTAATTTTGGTTGTTTTGTTTGCCGACCAAGCATTAAAGTTTTATATAAAACTTAATTATTATACAGGAGAGGAACATAAAGTAATTGGTAATTGGTTTAGGCTGCATTTTGTTGAAAATGAAGGAATGGCTTGGGGTTGGAAATTTGGTGGCGGTTTTGGTAAAATTGCTTTAACCTTATTTAGGCTGGCTGCGGTAATTTGGGGTACTTTTTTATTAAGAGATTTTATCAAAAAAAAATACCACAAATGGTTTATTGTTTGTGCTGCATTAATTTATATTGGTGCATTGGGTAACTTAATAGATAGCATGTTTTATGGGTTAATATTTGATATAAGCTACGATGAGTACCATACTCATTTTTATGGCCAGGTTGCAAAGGCATTTACTGGTGTACACTATGGAAGTTTTTTACATGGTAAGGTGGTAGATATGTTTTACTTTCCATTATTAAAAGGTAATTTTCCGGAATGGATGCCATTTTGGGGAGGAGAGGAATTTGAGTTTTTTAGACCAGTTTTTAATATTGCAGATGCTTCTATATCTGTTGGTATTATTACCATTCTTATTTTTCAGAATAAATTTTTTAATCAAAAGCAAGTTGCAAATACCAACACAGTTGAAACCTCAACCGAAGTAAATGATACAACACAAGTGTTGTAATTATTTATTCTTTTTGCAATAATAATTTTATGATACAAAAATTATACTTCCACAATTTTATTAAAGCAAGTATAATTAGTTTAGTAGCTGCTATTATACTTTTTTATTTTTCGTTTACGTTGGGTAAACATCCCTTTTTTCTATTACTAAATAATAATTTAGGTATAGTTGCCGATTATTTTTTTAAATTTTATACCCACTTTGGTGATGGTACTATTTGGGCTATTCTTTTATTCCTTTTTATAAAATTCAATAAAAAATACATTCCTTTTTTAATTGCTGCATTTATACTGTGTACCTTATTAGTTCAGGTTTGTAAATATGTAATTTTACCTAACGAACCAAGGCCCATAGCTGCTATTCAGCCAACAAGCCTAATACATACTGTTCAAGGAGTAGAGCCTCATACTATTTCAACATTTCCATCTGGGCATACTGCTGCTGCTTTTTGCTTCTTTTTTATAGCTTCATTGTTTATCCATAAAAAATGGATAATTCCTGTAGGTTTTTTGTATGCTATTTTGGTTGGGTATTCAAGAGTTTATTTGGCCCAACACTTTCCATTTGATGTAGCTGCTGGTATTGTTACAGCCATAATCGCTATAAGTTTTTCCATCTTTATTCAAAAAATATTTGAAAAAAAGAAGTAACCATAACAATCTATAAAATTAATTTCTCTTTCGTGGCGGTGGTTGATTGTTACCACTATTTGGCTGCTGATTTTGTTTTGGCTGATTTGTATTTAGATGGTTTCTATTTCTGTCAGTATTTATTTTTAAATTTCTTTCATTACCTCTCTTATCTACCCTTTGATCTCTTTGTTGATTTCTTCTTCTGCTATCCGATTTTTCTAAACTACGCAAACTAATTTGCCCAACTACATCTACAAATTGTGGTTCCACTTCTTTAGGTTTTGAACTTGTTACTTCAACTGCCTCTAAATCATCTGGTTTATTGCCTTGAGCGTTTAATTTCTTAATTTCTTTAACCCTTTGTATGGTTAAGGGATAATGTTTGTTACCACCTTCTAACACATACCACATAAGGTTTTTAAAAATATCTTTTTTAATTAAAAATGCCCTGCCTTTTGTAGTTTCAAAAGTATCTGCATTATCCGGAAAATGTTGTAAAGCATCTAAATAAGTATCTAGCTCGTAATTTAAACAACATTTTAGCCTGCCACATTGCCCACTAAGTTTTGTTTGATTAATACTTAAGTTTTGATAACGTGCCGCTGTAGTATTTACACTTTTAAAATCATGAAGCCAAGTGCTACAGCACAACTCTCTTCCACAACTTCCAATACCGCCAACTTTAGCTGCTTCTTGTCTAATACCAATTTGCCTCATTTCAACTTTTAACTTAAACTCTGAGGCGTATTGTTTAATTAATTCTCTAAAATCAACACGGTCATCGGCAGTATAAAAAAAAGTTGCTTTTTTACCATCAGCCTGAATTTCAACCTCACTAATTTTCATTTGCAACTTATGTATAATGGCCAATTCTCTGCTTTTTGCCTGAACGCTAGGCTCTCTATCTTTATTTATTTTAAAAGTTTCAATATCTCTATCGCTACTTCTTCGTAATATTTTTTTAATTTCTGGGTTAAACTCTTCTACACCCTTTTTTTTCATTTGTACTCTTACCAATTCACCACTTAACGAAACTTCTCCAACATCAAAGCCATTAACTCCCTCTACGGTTACATATTCTCCTTTTTCAAAAAATTGTAAAGTTGGGTTTCTGTAAAATTCTTTTCTACTACCTTGCTTAAAACTAACTTCTACTATTTTACAACTACTTTCATAATCGTCAATTGGTAAATTTACTAGCCAGTCGTGTACATTCAATCTATTACAGCTACCAGAGCTGCAACCTCCATTGCTTTGACATCCATTGGGTTTCCCATTGCTTTTGCTACAAGAACTGCATCCCATTATATATACAGTTAAAAAATGAATAAATGTTTTGGAGAAATTTTAAGAAAATCAAGCAGATTGGTTACATTACCCTTCTGTAAGGCTATTATTATATATGAATTTATAAAAATAAAATAGTAAGCTTTTAGTTTAATTAGTTTATATAATAAATAAGGTAATTTGTAGTTCTACTTAAAAATTTATACTTCAAAATCTGTTTCTACATTAAGAATTTATTTCTTAAAATTTCTCTACCTTTCAAAAATAAGAGTTTTATTTTAAATGAAAACTATCTTACACCTACTGGGTACTAATTAACAAAACTTAAATTAATAAAAAACTATCTTAGTAACCTCATTTACCAAATAAATTTTAAAAAATATCGTTTCTTATAAAAAAATAAAGTATGATTGAGCAAATTAATGAAGGATATGTAAAAGTTGAAAGTGAGCATGGTATTGTAACAATAGAGTTTCATCACCCACAAAGCAACTCATTACCAGGTAAAATTTTAGATGCTTTGGCTAAAGAAATACATGCAGCAGGTATAAACCCTAACACTAGAGTTATTATTTTACAAAGTACCGGAACTAAGGTTTTTTGCAGTGGTGCAAGTTTTGATGAACTAGCCTCCATTAAAACAGAAGAAGAGGGACTTAAATTCTTTTCTGGCTTTGCAAAAGTTATAAATGCCATGCGTAAAACACCACAGCTAATTATTGCAAGAGTGCATGGTAAGTGTGTGGGTGGTGGTGTTGGGCTTGCAGCAGCAGCAGATTATGCCATTGCTTGCGATGGTGCAGAAGTAAAACTAAGTGAGCTTGCAGTAGGCATTGGACCTTTTGTTGTTGGCCCTGCAGTTGAAAGAAAATTAGGCTTAAGTGCCTTTTCACAATTAGCAATAGATGCTAATTTGTGGAGGCCAGCAGATTGGGCAAGAAGAAAAGGACTATTTGCAGAATTGCATAATGAGGTTACAGGAATGGATGATAGTATTGCTAGATTATCTTTAAATTTATCAAAAGCCAGCCCTGCCGCAATGCATGAATTGAAAAAAATATTTTGGCAAGGAACAGAACATTGGGACGAATTGCTTAAGGAAAGGGCAGCAATTAGCGGAAAATTGATTTTAAGCGATTTTAGCAAAAATTTTATTGCAAAATTTAAAGAAAAGCAAAAAGAAAATAAATAGAATAATATTTATGTAATAGCATCAGCTATCTACCCTTACATTTTTTTCATTGGGGTAAATGCCGTACTTTGCAAGCAAACAGAAAGCTATATTCTGGATAGTTAGCTTATATTTATTTTGTATCTAATACAGTAATCAAAAATAGGTGCGATTGTTTTATTAGCTATTCAATACAATCGGTAACTGAATATTTTCTGTAAAAATTTATTATATGTCAGAGCGTAATTTATATGTGGACTCAGAATTGGGTACCCTTAGAAAAATTTTAATTCACAGCCCAGATGGGGGTATTGGAAAAATTATTCCAGGCACTTTTGCCGATAATTTATACGATGATATTGTGCATCTAAAAAAAATGCAAAAAGAGTATAACCATTACGTTAAACTTTTACTGTATTATTTAGATCCTGAAAAGGCAAAATATATTAGTGAGTATGAAAAAAATCAAACTAGTAGCAATGCTGGCTTTTGCTTTGTACCAGGTAGAAAAGAATATTTTAACTCTAACAAGGTTTTAGAAGCACAAACACTTTTAGAAGAAATAGTGAAAGATGAAAAGGTAAAACTACGATTAATAGCAGCAGTATGCTCTTACGAAGAATCTAGCTTTCATATTCAGCATAAACTAGAAAACATTAATAACCCAGCATTATTAGCTAAAATATTTATTACAGGCATTTTTCCTGCAGAAGAAAATGGAACCAAAGAGGATCAATATATTTTTCCACCCATTCCTAATTTTATATTTACAAGAGATAATGCTATAATGATGAAAGACCATATTTTACTGAGCAGAATGGCAACAACAGCTCGTAAAAGAGAGTCATTAATTTCTAAATTTTTAGCACTTTATTTTTTATTTAGAGATAATCCAGAAAAGGTAATTGAAGTAATTGAAGAAAGTGATTATTTTTTGTATGAAGAAGAAGAACGTAAGCAAAGAATAATTACTATTGAGGGTGGCGATATTATGATGATTCACCCAACACATTTATTGGTAGGTTGTAGCGAAAGAACATCGGCTAGTGCAATTAATGAAATTATTCATACCATTTTCAATAACTCTCATCTAGAAATTGAAAAAATTTCGGTAGTGAAAATTCCTAAAAAAAGAGCTCAAATGCATATAGACACCATTTTTACACAAGTAAAAAGAAATGTTTGGGTTTTATATGGCAGATATTCTGATACTATCTTAAAAGCAGAAGAAGATACCAAGAAATCTTATCTTAAAAAATTATCGCATGTGCCTAAAAAAACAGAGCTAGAAGAAGTAGAAATTTTTCAATTCTATAAAAACAAAAAAGAACCTTATGCTAAAAATAAAGATTATAGCATAAGTAATGCCCCTGCAGGGTTAGAGTCATTATTAAGGCATATAAGTGAGGTAGATTTTGGTGTAAAGCCCGAAGATGTTAAAATAATTTATAGCGGCAACAACGAATTTCCTCATGATGAAAGAGAACAATGGACAGACTCTAGCAATGTAGTAGCCTTAAAAGAAGGGGTTGTAATTAGTTATGATAGAAATGATAAAACAACAGAAACGTTTAAAAATGCAGGGTTTAATATTGTAACTACAACCCAAGTGTTCGAAATGTTTGAAAAAGGTATTGACCCACATAGTTTAGAAGATACAGTAATACTAATACCATCTGCAGAGTTATCTAGAGCCAGAGGAGGATCTCATTGCATGAGTATGCCTTTATTAAGAGATAAATGGTAAACTATTTAATAAAAAATTTTATGCAAACTACACAGCATTTGTTGATGATAAAGCCTGTGCATTTTACTTATAATGCACAAACAGCAGTAAATAATGCATTTCAAAATGCAGCAGCAGATAGCAACACACAGCAAAATGCACTGAATGAGTTTAATAATTTTGTAGAGTTATTAATGCAGAACGGTATTGATGTAACTGTAATAGAAGATACTTTACAACCACATACACCCGATTCTATTTTTCCTAATAACTGGATTTCTTTTCATGCCAATGGCACCATCCTGTTATACCCCATGTATGCCGAAAATAGAAGGCAAGAAAGAAAACCACACGTTCTTGAAAATATTTCTAAAAAATTCAGTATTTCTACAACCATAGACTTAACCAACTACGAAAAAAGTAACTTGTTTTTAGAAGGCACTGGGAGCATGGTTTTAGATAGAGAAAAAAACATAGCTTATGCCTGTATTTCTCCAAGAACAGATGCCACAATTTTAGAAGAATTTTGCAATAAAATGCACTTTACACCAATGTTGTTTAAAGCTAATGACTCAAACAACTCACCCATTTATCATACCAATGTAATGATGTGTGTAGCTGATAAATATGTGGTAATTTGTTTAGATGCAATTACTGACCATCAAGAGAGAAGTACGGTTATTCACTCTATAGAAAGCTCTGGTAAACAAATTGTACCAATAACCTTACAGCAAATGAACAAATTTGCTGGCAATATGCTACAAGTTAATAATCAAAAAGGAGAAAAGTTTTTGATTATGTCATCGCAAGCATACCAAGCCTTAACGCCACAACAAATAAATCAACTACAAAGCTACAACCATATATTACATTCCAACCTTACAACTATTGAAACAAATGGTGGAGGAAGTGCAAGATGTATGATGGCTGAAGTATTTCTTCCCTTAAAATAAAGGGTATAAATTATTTTTTATAGTGGATAATTAAGCTGTGTAATTGCTCTTCATATCTTAATTGTACGTTTAATTTGCAATAAATAAAATTGCTGTGAATACAACT
>JAIBAV010000072.1 GCA_019695015.1 Chitinophagaceae bacterium | reverse complement strand
TCTTGTTTCTTTATTACAGTTGTTGAGTGTATATATAATTGGTAGAGTTAATTTTTTTTCTTTGATATCATTACCTGTAGGCTTACCAATATTGCTATTGCCATAATCAAACAAATCATCTTTTATTTGAAAAGCCATACCAGTTTTTTCTCCAAATAATCTCATTTTTTCAATCATGTCATAGTCATTAAAAGTAGAGGAAGCACCAGCTGCACAAGATGAAGCTAATAAGGATGCAGTTTTGCCTTTAATTATTTCGTAATAAACATCTTCTTTTAAATTTAAGTTTCTAGATTTTTCAATTTGTAAAAGCTCTCCTTCACTCATTTCTTTCACTGCTGTAGAAAGAATTTGTAAAACTTTAAAATCTTTATTATTTAAAGAGAGTAGTAACCCTTTTGATAAAAGATAATCGCCAACTAAAACTGCAATCTTATTTTTCCATAGGGCATTAATAGAAAAGAATCCTCTTCTTTGATTAGCCTCATCAACCACATCATCATGCACCAAAGTAGCAGTATGCAGCAACTCTACTAAACTTGCAGCCCTATAGGATGTGTTGTTTACCTCGCCTCCTAATTTTGCAGAAAGTAAAACAAACATAGGCCTTAGCTGCTTGCCTTTTCTTTTTACTATATACTCCATTATCCTATCTAATAAAGCAACCCTGCTTTTTACTGCATCTTTAAAATGCAATTCAAAAAGGTTTAATTCCTTTTCTAAAACTTTTAAGGCTAATTTCATTTAACTTGGCTAATAAGTTTGCAATATAATTATATATAGAATTGAAGAATTTTTTATTATTGGGAAGCATTACTTTCCTTAATATCAGGTTTAAATTAACTTTAAATATTATTTTTTGGTTTTTTAGTTGCTTTAATTACTTTTGCTTCGTATTAAAGTCTAAAAATTTTCAATATTTAACTTATAAATTTTCACTATGACAAGCAAAAAGTACACATTACTTGCTATGATTTTTTTATTATTTTCTGTAGCAAGTTTTGCTCAAGACACAGACTGGGGGTGGGATTGGAAAGATAGTTCCAAAATTCCTGCTAAAAGAATGCCTCAGCACAATGAGTTTTTAAACAATAACTACCCTTATCCTGCTAAACCTCGTTCTCAATGGGAGTTTGGTTTTGCTGGTGGTCCATCATTTCTTATTGGTGATGTAAACCCTAAAATTGGTTTTGGTGGTTCTTTAACTGCACGTAAAGCTATTAACCATACTTTTTCATTAAGAGCTGGTTATTTTGGTTCTATGACTTCTGGTAAACCTAGCACTTTTGGTACTTCAGTAGGACAAACAGAGTATAAAAATCAAAAACACGGCTTAGGATTTGATTTAGTTGTCTCTTTAAATCCTATTAGTTACTACAGAGGTAACCCAAAAATGAACTGGTATTTAACAGCTGGCTATGAATTTGTAGCAACAAGAGTTCAATACAAAGATGCTCTTGGTGCTTGGAGAACATTTTATGCTTACCAGTACCCTAATTCACAATCTGGCATAATTGGTACAGTTGGTGGAGACAAACACAATGGAAGACGTGCTTGGACTTTATTACATGGTGCAAGTGTTGGTGCAGGTGTTGCTTACAAAATAAACAACAAAACAAATATTAAATTAGAGCAAAGATTTACCAAAATAGTTACTGGGTATGATTTGTTAGATCCTGTAAAAGGTGGTAAAAGTGATGATATGTATAGCTTTACTAGTTTTGGTGTTAACTTAAATATGGGTAAAACAGCTAAAAGAGTACAGCCTTTATGGTGGTTAAATCCAAACAACTTTGCATATAACGAGTTGAACAAACCAAAACACATGAAAATGCCTAAAGTGGTGTTAGATGATGCTGATAGCGATGGTATTACAGACCAATTTGATTTAGAACCAAATACTCCTGCAGGTGCAAAAGTAGATGCTCGTGGACGTGCAGTTGATACAGATGGTGATGGTATTCCTGATTATAAAGACAAAGAAATTCTTACTTCTCAAAAATGTTTCCCTGTAAATAATGATGGTGTTGGAACTTGTCCAGAACCTCCTTGTTGCAAAGAATTAAGAGATGAGATAACTAAAATTAAAGAGTCTGGTGCTGCAACAAATAAAGCAAATACTTGCGAAATTGGTGAATTACCAAGCATTCAATTTAAAGGTAATTCAAAATTGAATAAAGATGCTCAAGCTGTATTAGCAACTGTAGCTCAAAAAATTATTGCAAACCCAAATTGTAAAATAAAAGTTACCGGTTATGGCTCTACTAGCAAATCGGCTCAACAAGCAAGTTGGGAAAAAGTAAATGCTGTAATTAAATACTTAGTAGAAAAACAAGGTATTGCAGAAAGCAGATTAATTTTTACTTATGGCCAAGATGGAGATGCAAATACTGTTGACTTACAAGGTACAACAGAAGATGGACCAAATAGCGTTCCAGCTCCTCATCCAAATTTGAGAAAATAATTAGTAGAAACTAGTAATAATGTGCATAAAATTGGCTTCCTGAAAAAAGGAAGCCTTTTTTATACACCCATGTGGAATAATTTATTGAAAATTACCTTGATTTGCAACCTATTGTTACAATTAATTGTCTGTATCTTGCGTTTAATTACTTAATTGTAATTTTATCCAACCTGTGAAAGCCGTAAAAAAAGTTTTATTTTTTAATTATGACTAAAATTAAACTCATTCTTTCACTGGTTGTGTTTATAGTATTTTCAAATACAATAAATGCCCAATTAGGCGGAGTGCACAATTATTCAGATTCTTCTTATATCTCACCAAGAGATATGAAACAACAATCTGATTTTATGGGTAATAAAGGAAGTTTTCCATCTAAACCAAGAGACCAATGGCAGTTTGGCATTTTTGCTGGCTATCCTTATGTAGATGGTGATTGTGCTACTACTTTTAAAGGATTAGGTAAAGGACTGCAAGCTTATTCTTATGGCTTTGGTATTAGTTTACGAAAAGCAATGGGATATGTTTTTTCCGTTAGAGGTTCATTTGCCTATTATAATATGCTTGGCTTAGATTACCAACCTAACTCAAATTTTAACAATAGCCAGGTAATTAGAAATTTATATGAAAATGCCCCAAGAGGTTATATTCATAACCATAGAACAATGGCATTTACTCCTTCCTTAGAAGGATTAGTTTCGTTAAGTAATATTATGTTTCATACCAAACAAAAACGTTGGAACATTTATGGCTTATTTGGATATGGTGCCTTAATTTACAATACTAAAATGAATATGATGAAACCAGATGGTAGTTCTTATGCCACTGAGTTTCAAGAAGTAGCAAATGCATATACTAGCGGTGTAAAAAGAGTGAAATTAAGAGCCATGCTAAGAGAAAAGTTAGATGGATCTTACGAGACAATGGCAGATGTGAACGATAGAAGACCTGGTTTAAACAAAAATTGGCATTTAAGACATTGCTTTACCTCTGGTGTTGGAATTGAATATAGAATGGGTAAGAGATGGTCCATGACTTTTGAATATAAAAGAATGCAAACAAGAGATGATTATGTGGATGGTTGGTATAGACAAAGTGGCGATTTAAGATATGCAGTTTTTACATCAGAATGGGATAATGTGGCTTTTGCTGGTTTAGGAGCTAATTTTAACATAGGAAACTCCAAAAAACGTGTTCCGCCACTATGGTGGTTAAACCCACTTGAATTTGCTTATGCCGATTTAGCAAATAATAAAGCGGCAATTGCAAAAATGTTTAAGGTGAAAGATGATGACAATGATGGTGTAATGAATGAACTTGACCTTGAGCCAAACACACCAGAAGGTTGCCCTGTAGATACACATGGTGTAACTGCAGATACAGATGGTGATGGAGTACCTGATTGTAAGGATAAAGAAAAACTTACCTTACAAAAATGTTTCCCTGTGGATGCAGATGGTGTTGGTAACTGTCCTGAGCCTGCTTGTTGTGATTCTTTAGCTAACAAGATACAAAAATGTTGTACTGGAACAGTAGTAGGAAATAAATCTACAGAATGTACTTTAGAAGAATTACCATCCATTCAGTTTTATGCTAACAGTTACAAGTTAAGTAAAGATGCTGAAGCAATTCTTTCAGTAGTAGCAGATAAAATGAAAAATAATCCAAATTGTAATTTAAAAGTGGTTGGTTATGGTAATAAAACAAAAGCACAACAACAATTAAGTTGGGATAGAGTTAATGCTATTATCAGATACTTAGTAGAACAACAAGGCATTGCAGAAAATAGATTTATTTTTACTTATGGAAATGCTGCAGATGGAGATATTTTATCTGTTGATTTATTACCAACAATGGAAACTGGACCAAATACCGTTCAGCCACCACATCCTCAGTTAAGAAAAGCAAGTAACCCGGCAAAGAAAAAAGGGTTGTTTAATAAAAACTAATTCTTTAATACAATAATTAATAAAGCCCCATTTAATTTGAATGGGGTTTTATTTTACTTAACTTTTTTTTATGTATAAAAGTGAATAGAGTCATCAAGTAAATTGTAATTTTCAACATTTACCAAAAGTTTCATTATTAAATTTAAGTTTGTATGCGTAATTCAATAACAATGGAACATCATTTTGAAAGAAATAAAAACATTCAGGCATCGGTTTTTACCGTATTTATTTGTTTGCTTATTTTCTTCATTTTCTTTTATATAAGATGGAGTTTACCAATTATTGAAAAACCTTTATTAACAGAAGGTATAGAAGTAAATATTGGTAATAGTGATGTAGGAAGTGGAGAAGTACAACCATTGGTACAAGGAGAGCCTGGGCCAGAATCTAATCAAACTCCAGAGCAACCAACCACACCAACAAATACAGCACCTGCCACAGAGCAGAGTACAGAGAAAGACGACCCTGATGCAGTTGCAACCCATACCAATAAAACAACTAAAGTTACCAAACCTGTTGCAGTAGCACCTGTTAATAAGCCTAAAACTGTAATGCCAAAATATAGTGGTGGTAATAGCAATGGTGGTAATAGTAAAGATAATTATAACGACAGTAGAAGTGAGGGTAACGATAAATCGGGTGTGGGAGATAAAGGCAAGCCTTGGGGAAGTATTGATGGAACTGTTTATGATGGACCAGGTGGAACAAGAGTTTATGGTTTAGGTAAAAGAAGAATAACACGCTTTCCTACATTTACAGATGACTTTTCAGAAAATGCAAAAGTTGCTATTAATATTGTGGTAGATAAAAACGGAAATGTAACGTATGCCGCTGTAAATCCTAATGGTACAAGCACTGCAAATAAACAAACTAGAGCTGTTGCATTGAAAAGAGCAAAAGAAATTAAATTTGAAACAAGTGAGCAAGAGCAACGAGGTACTATTATTTTAGACATGAGAGTTTCTGGGTAACTTGCTTTAATTAACTTATGAACTATAAAGAGTCTGTTGACTATTTATTTGAACAACTACCTATGTTTAGCAGGGTAGGAGGCATGGCTATAAAAGAGGGCTTAACCAATACTATTTTAATCTGTAACAAATTAAACAATCCACAAAATAAATTTAAGTCAGTACATATTGCAGGCACCAATGGCAAAGGCTCTGTAAGCCACATGTTAGCTGCAATTTTGCAAACTGCTGGATTCAAAACAGGCTTATATACATCGCCACATTTAACAGATTTTAGGGAGAGAATTAAAGTTAATGGTAAAAAATGCTCGCAAGAATTTGTTGTGCAATTTACTGAGCAAATGAAGCCTTTTATAGAAGAATTTAAACCTTCTTTTTTTGAAATTACCGTAGGCATGGCTTTTGAATATTTTGCAAAAGAAAAAGTGGATATTGCCATTATTGAAACAGGTTTAGGTGGTAGATTAGATAGCACAAATATCATCACACCAATTTTATCCATCATTACTAATATTGGATTAGACCATGTTCAAATGTTGGGCAATTCATTACCAGAAATTGCAGTAGAAAAAGCAGGAATTATTAAGCAAAACGTATCAGTAATAATTGGCGAAACAAATGCAGCAACAAAAACAGTTTTTATTAAATCTGCACAGGAAAAAAATGCTTCAATCCAGTTTGCAGATGAACTGTTTAAAGTAAATAATTATAAGTACAGCATTGATAACTTAACCATAGAGATTGAAAATATTAAACAACACACTAAAGAAGTTTTTACTTTAGATCTAACTGGGTTGTATCAACTTAAAAATATTATCACAGTAATTGCAGCTTTAAAAAAATTACAAGATTTAGATTGGAATATCAATAATAGCCATATTAAAACTGCATTAAACAAAACAAAACAGCTAACAGGTTTAAAAGGCAGATGGCAAGTAATCAGAAAAAATAATCCACCGGTTTTTGCCGATGTTGCTCATAATTCAGATGGTGTAAAGCAAGTAATACAACATCTACAATTACTGTCATTTAATCAACTTCATTTAATTGTAGGTATGGTTAAAGATAAAGATGTAAGTGCAGTTTTATCTTTATTACCTTCAAATGCAAAATATTACTTTACACAAGCTCAAATTCCTAGAGCAATGCCTGCAGAGGATTTACAAAAGTTGGCTGCTAAATTTAATTTAGAAGGCTACTCTTTTAGCAATGTAAATTTAGCCATAGAATATGCAATACAGAAAGCATCTAAAAGTGATTTAGTACTTATAATGGGTAGTGTTTTTTTAATTGGCGAAATAAATTCAATATAACCAATAAAAAATATCACCCCAAAAGGGTAAAGTTTTAAATTTTTATTTCTTTTACAAACTAGTACAAAAGCAGTATAATTTTATTTTTGTAGAGCTTTAATAGAAAAAAGCATTAAAGTCATTAATATCCTTATAATCATTCAGTTTTATTTAGGGCTTAAGCTTATTTTAATTTAATTATTGTGGTTATTTAGAACATATTTAAATTGGCATCATTAACTTATTGATTGAATGTGCTTTATAACTATTTTTTATTTATTTTAATTAATATTAGGTAGAAACTATATAAATTTTAAGGATAAAACTTAATTCTTTTAACTTCAAAATTGGCTCAAAATATTTTTTTCAAAACCTGAATGTTCCAAAACTTGCTATTTTCTTCTAACTTAAATTTTAATGTTTGAAATGTGAATAAAGTTTCCAATAATGGGACAAATCCTCAAATTGGACATATTTTCAAAATAGATTGCAACCATTTCATTTTGAACAACATCATTCAAAAGGTTTGTATAATTTTGTATTCAATTCAATTCACTATCCATTCCTATTTAAGAGCTGTTTACATAAATCCTACAAGCTAAGTTAAACTCAGTTCCTATTAAAAATTTAACTATTCAAGTACTCTAAGAAACAGAAATGTTTCATTAAGCAATTGTGCTTAAAAATTATAAATTATGAAATTATTAAACAGACTTACTTTTTTTGTTTTATTGTTTGGCTCTTTATTATTTAATGCTTCAACAGTATCAGCTCAGTTGGGCTTTGCTGCTTCAAACGTTTCTAACTTTGAGGTTGCTCCAACTGGGTTTAATGAAGTTAATACACTAAACGATGTAAATATTAAAACTGAAATTAATTCTTTTAATAGTATCCATTATACTACATGTGTTGGTCTTACAAGTGGTGGAACAGTTGCTGCTAACCAACAAAATTGTGTAGCATTTACACCTAATGCATTTACCAATTCTGTTTCTGCAAGTGGTGGTTCTGGTGGTAGCATTGTTTACCAATGGCAAAAGTTGGTTAGTTGTGGTAGTTTTTCTAATATCTCTGGTGCTACTGCAGCAACTTATGCATCTGGTTCGGTTACAAAAACAACAATTTTTAAAAGAAAAGCTTGGAGAAACTGTTCAGGTGGTACTGGTAATGTAGCTGTTTATTCTAATGAAGTTACTGTATTAATTGTTTATCCAGGAACTATTTCAGGTGATGAGTCTGGCAATTGTAATTTTAATTCCTCTACTATTACAGGTACCAATCATAGTGCTGATAACAATTATTGTTTAAGCGATGGTACACCACAAAACCAAAGTTATCAGTGGCAAAAAAGTATAGATGGTGGAAATACATGGACAGATATTTCTGGAGCCAATGCCCAAAACTACTCACCAGGATCTATCACACAAACTGCAAAATTTAGAAGAGCCACTACTGTTAGTGGTTATACTACTTATAGCAATGTAGTAACTAAAACTGTAAATATTTCACCTATTACACTTTCTACAGAAAGTTTTCCTAATAGTTTTAATACAGGCTTTACTGCACCAATTAATACTAATTTTAATGGTTCTACAGGTTCTTGGGGTGCATATTCAACAACAGCTAGATCAACAGTTGTTGTGCATAGTGCTTATTACCAATCTTCGCCTTATGCTTTAAAGATGGTTAATTACAGCACAAATGGTTACGCTGCTACATCATCTAAAGCTACTTCTCCAAAAATTGACTTATCTGCAGGAAATAATGTTGAGTTAAGTTTTAAATTATATACTTATTCAGTTTCTAGTGCTAATACTTGTTATAGTATTAAACTAGAATTTTCAAACGATAATGGAGCAACTTGGAATTTAATAGAAAGTAGCACTGCTCAAGAAATTGCAAATGCTTATGGTCAAGGTACATGGAATACTGTTTCTTTAACTGTACCTGGTAATTATTACAACTCTAATTTTAGATATCGTTTTGCAACAGAACAAGCTGCTGGTTGTAATTACAATACTTACTTGTATATAGATGATATTACATTCAAATCTTATCCAACTTGTTTGCCATGCCCATCTAGTACTAATGCAGGTATAGATTCTACACAATGTAATAACCCAGATTTTACAATGGCTGCAACGCCTGCACCACAAGGATCTACAGGTACTTGGAGTGTGATTAATGGCAGTGCAAATATTTCTAATGTTAATTCTCCTACATCTGTAATTACTGTTACAGGTTCACCAGCAACATTAAGATGGACAGTTTCCACACCTGGTTGCCCAGATGTTTATGATGATGTTGTTTTAACTAATACTAATAATGTTACTACATTATCTTACGAATCTTTTACAAACAGTTTTAATACAGGCTTTACTGCTCCTATAAATACCACATTTACTGGATCAACTGGTACTTGGAGTGCATATTCTAGCACAAGCAGATCTACAATTGTTGTTAATAATGCACATGTGCAGTCTGCACCTTATGCCTTAAAAATTGTAAACTACAATACAAACGGTTATGCTGCAACAACTTCAAGAGCAAAATCTCCAAAAATAAATTTAACAGGCGGTAATAATGTAGAAATGAGTTTTAAGCTTTATACTTACTCAGTTTCTAACAGTAATACTTGTTTTACTTTTAATGTAGAGATTTCTAATGATAATGGCACAACTTGGACTACAGTTTTAGCTCAAACTTCTAAACAATTAGAGAATACCTATGGTCAAGGAACATGGAATACAATTACTATTCCAATTCCTGTAAGTTATTATAATGCAAACTTCAGATATAGATATAGTGGTGTTCAACAAGCAAATTGTTGTTATGATACTTATTTATATATTGATGACATTAGACTAAATTCAAATACACCTTGTGTACCTTGCCCTTCAAGTACAGATGCTGGTTCGGATATTACACAATGTAATGATGCTAATTTTACCATGACTGCAACACCTGCACCACAAGGTTCTACTGGTACTTGGAGTGTTGTAAGTGGTACAGCAACTATTTTAAATGCAAATTCACCAACAACAACTGTAACAACAACCTCTTCTCCTGTAACTTTAAGATGGACTTTAGTTACTCCTGGTTGTCCTAATGTTACTGATGATGTAGTTTTAACCAACAATGCTCAGGTCGTTACTTTATCTAACGAATCTTTTACAAATAGTTTTAATACAGGATTTTCAGCTCCAATTAACTCAACATTTACAGGTGCAATTGGTACATGGGGTGCTTACTCTTCAACAAGTAGATCCACCATAGTTGTTAATAATGCACATATACAATCTGCACCTTATGCATTAAAGATTTATAGTGTAAATACAAATGGTTATAGTGCAAGCACAGCAAGGGCAACATCACCTACAGTTAACTTAACTAGTGGCTCTAATGTGGAAATGAGTTTTAGATTATACACTTATGCTGTAAATGCTAATAATACAGGCTACTCTTTTAACGTAGAATTTTCGAGTGATAATGGTAGTACATGGACTAATGTATTTACAAGAACTTCTCAAGAGTTATACAATGTGTATGGTCAAAGTACTTGGAATACTATCAACATTTCTGTTCCTAATAGCTACTATAATGCAAACTTTAAATATCGTTTAAGTGGTGTAATAAAAGCTAATACAAATTATGACACACATTTATACATAGATGATATTACTTTTAAATCATACCCACCTTGTTTGCCTTGCCCAACAGAAGCTGATGCAGGAGCTGATATTAGTAATTGTAATAACGCAACATTTACAATGGATGCAACACCTGCACCACAAGGATCAACTGGTACATGGAGTGTGATAAGTGGAAGTGCATCGATTTCAAATGTAAATTCTCCTACAAGTTCAGTAACTGTTTCAGGGTCTCCTGCAACTTTAAGATGGACAATTACAACACCAGGCTGCCCTACTATTTATGATGATGTTGTGTTAACTAATAATGATAATGTTGTTACATTATCAACGGAATCTTTCCCTAACAGTTTTAATACTGGCTTTACGGCACCAATTAATTCTACATTTACAGGTTCTACAGGTACATGGGGTGCCTACTCAAGTACATCAAGATCTACAATAGTTGTTCATAATTCAAATTATCAGTCTGCTCCTTATGCTTTAAAGTTGTATAATATTAGCACAAGTGGATATGCAGCAACTACAGCTAGAGCAACCTCTCCTAAATTAGATTTAACAGGTGGTGATAGTGTTGTAATGAGTTTTAGAATTTTACCTCACACAGTTTCTGGCTCTAACACTTGTTATACATTAAAATTAGAATTTTCTAATGATAATGGTAGTACATGGAATGTAATGGAAACAGGTACAGCACAAGATATTTATAATACCTTAGGTCAAGGAACTTGGTCAACAGTTAGCTATGTAGTTCCATCTATGTACTATAATGCTAATTTTAAATATCGTTTTGTTACTTCACAGGCTGCTGGTTGTAATTATAATACTTATATTTATGTAGATGATATTACATTTAAATCATACCCTCCATGTTTACCTTGTCCTACCAACGATGATGTAGATGCAGGTGTAGATCAAGGGCAATGTAATAATAATATCTTTACAATGTCTGCTTCTGCACCTCCACAAGGTTCAACAGGAACTTGGAGCATTAATAGTGGCACTGCAACTATTGCAAATCCAAATTCTCCAACAACAACCGTAACAGTATCAGTTTCTCCTGTAACATTAAGATGGACATTAACCACTCCTAACTGTTCTAATGTATATGACGATGTTGTTTTGACTTTAAATAATAATGTAAGTATCATTTCTAACGAATCATTTCCAAATACATTTAATGTAAACTTTGATGCACCAATCAACTCTACCTTTACTGGTTCTACAGGTACTTGGTCTGCAAATTCAACAAATACTTTCTCTACTGTTGTTGTAAACAATGGTAATTACCAATCTGCCCCTTATGGGTTAAGATTAGTAAACCACAACAATAGTGGTGGATATCCTGCAAGCACTTCTAAAGCTACATCTCCAACTATTAACTTAAGTGGTACAAGCAATGTAGAGTTAAGTTTTAAACTTTACACACATACAGTGCATGCCAATAATACTTGTTATACTTTTAATGTTGAATTTTCAAATGATAATGGAAGTACTTGGACAAATGTGTATTCTAAAACATCTCAATATTTATACAATACGTTTGGATTAAATACTTGGAATACTATTACAATACCTGTTCCAAACAATTACTATAATGCTAATTTTAAATATAGAGTAAGTGGTGTTCAGCAAAGTAGTTGTAATTTTAATGCTTATTTATATTTAGATGATATTAAGGTTCAAACTAATACACCTTGTTTGCCTTGCCCAACAAATAACGATGTAGCTGCAGGTGCCAATCAAGATCAGTGTAACAATGCCAACTTTACAATGTCTGCTTCTGCACCACCACAAGGCTCAACAGGTACATGGAGCATTGTAAGTGGTACTGCAACAATTGCCAACATTAATTCACCTACAACAGCTGTTACTGTAACTGGCTCACCTGTAACTTTAAAATGGACAATAACTACACCAGGTTGCATAACACCTGCTTTTGATACAGTTACTTTAACTAATACAGTTACTACAACTGCAAATGCCGGTTCTGACCAATCAATTTGTGGTAGTAATTCATTTACTATGAGTGCAAATGCAGTTGGTGGAGGCGAAACAGGTACATGGACTGTAATAAGTGGTGCTGCAACAATTTCTAATGTAAATTCTCCAACAACTTTAGTAAATGTTACAACTTCTCCAGCAGTTTTACGTTGGACAATTAGCAAAAATGGTTGTTCTACTTACGATGAAGTAACTTTAACTGTAACCAATGGCTCAAGCCTATTAGGTGATTTTGTATGGTGGGATATTAACGATAATGGAATTCAAGATGCTGGTGAACCTGGTATTGATGGAGTAACTGTTAAGTTATATGCAGATGCTAATTCTGACAATATACCTGATAGTAATGTTCCATTATTTACTACAACAACTAATGCTTCAGGCCAATATTTATTCAATAATCTTTGTACTGGAAAATACATTGTAAGTATTGTAACGCCAGATGGATATGAACAAGGCACTACAACTGGTACAAGCTCAGATCCTAATAATGGTAGTGAGTACGATAATAATGGTGTAGCTATTTATAATGGTACAGAAATAAGAACTAATAATGTTAACTTCAGCCTTAACAATCCTAGAGTTGATTTTGGATTGAAAGGAAAATTAAACTTAGGTAATTTAGTATGGATGGATCAGTGTAATTATGGTACTAAAGATAATTCTGAAACTGGCGTAAATGGTGTGACTGTTTATTTATATAGAGATGCTAATGCAGATAATTTACCTGATGGTTCTGCTATAAAAACAACAACAACAAATGTAAATGGCATTTACAACTTTGGAACTTTAGCTCCTGGTAAATATATTGTAGGTATATTACTACCTACTGGCTATGCTTCAACAGTTACTACTATAAATAGTTCAAACCCTAATAGCGATACTGATAATGACAATAATGGTATAAGAACATCTAGCGGAATTTTATACAGCAACTTTATTACATTAACATTTGGAGGAGAACCTAATACAGGCATTGATGGTGATGGTACTAACGGAAACTTAACTTTAGATTTTGGTATTGCTAAAGATACTGATGGAGATAGAATTGCTGATATTATTGATATAGATGATGACAATGATGGAATAACTGATGTAAATGAAAGTGGTGGATTTAATCCATTAGGCGATTGTGATAATGATTGTATTCCTAACTATTTAGATAATACCCCTGGTAATGGTTGCCCTGAATGGAGTGATTGTAATGGTGATGGTATAAATGACTTTTATGACTGGGATAGAGATGGTATCATTAACTCATTAGACTTAGACAGTGATAATGATGGTATTTTAGATGTAATGGAAGCAAGACCATCAGCCAATGCATTTAATAACCATAGTAATGGTATGATAACAGGTACTGATACCGATGCAAATGGTTTATTGAGTTCTGCAGATAATGGCTCTGGGTTTAATAACCCTCATTTGAATGGCTTAATACCACACGATTTAGACAGAGACGGTAAACCTAACTTTTTAGATTTAGATAGCGATGGAGATGGTATAACTGATTTAACTGAAGCATTAGGTGTATATTCATCTACAGGTGTAGTAACTGGCACCGATGAAGATGGTGATGGTGTAAGAGGTGAAAACTTTGGTAACAATGGAGCAAATGTAGCAGATAATATTAATGGCTTTGGAGCTAAAGGAGTTACCCTTTTAGATAGTGATAATGATGGAAGACCAAATGCTTATGATATTGATAGTGATAATGATGGTATTACTGATAATACGGAAGCACAAGCAACTTGTTCCTTCAAAATGCCTTTATACTCAGATTGCGATAATGATGGTGTAGATGATGCTTATGATATAGGTGGCTGTGCATCTTGTACAAGAACTAGTGGTGGATTAACTCCTTTCGATAAAGATGGAGATTCTACACCTGACTATTTAGATTTAGATACTGATAATGATAGTGCACCAGATATTTATGAAGGCCACACCATCAAAACTGTTAACTATTGGATTGGTGCAACAGGCGATGCAGACAAAGATGGTTTAATGGATTATTTTGATGGGTATAACATTATTACAGCAACAGATGGTTTATATTGGAGAAATGTAATCAATAATAATATGGGCAACTTTGGTTCTTGGGATACAGGTGTTGGATCTACTGGTAGTATTTCTCAATTACCAAAAAGCAGACCAGGAGCTTGTAATGTAGGTGATAGAGATTGGAGAGATTTCTATATTCTTCCTGTAACTATTGTTGAATTTAAAGGAAATATAACAAGTGATGCTATTGCTAAATTAAACTGGAGTGTTACAAACGAAATAAATATTAACCATTATGATTTAGAAAGAAGTACAAATGGTTCTGAATTTAGTAAAGTAGCACAGGTAAATGCAATCAATGCTTCTTCTTCATCTGCAATCAGTAATTACAATGCAAATGATAATGTTGCAGGATTAAATGGAATTATTTATTATAGATTAAAAATTGTAGAAAATGATGGTACTATTAAGTATAGTAATGTAATCAATTTCAAATTAAGCCAATCTACCAGAACTGTGGTTTCATTATATCCAAACCCAGCAGTTAATAACTTTACTGTTAAAATAACATCGCCAAAAGATGAAACAGTGCAGGTACGTGTATTTGATATGTTAGGAAAAGTGTTATTAAGCCAACAATCTACTATTGTTGTAGGTATCAATAATTTATCTTTCAATAATATAAGCAAATTATCTACAGGCACCTATACTGTACAAATAATTATGAGCAACCAAGTGTTTACTGAAAAATTGGTTGTTACAAAATAATTAATCCCTATGTTTATTCTAAAGCTGCTTTTATTAAAAGCAGCCTTTTTTATTCAGTAATTTAGCTGCATTAATTGGCATTATATTTTGGGTATAAATTAAATTAACTAAAGTGTAGTTTAGTTTATTTTTACATAAACTCTTGCTTCGTAAGCTTGTAATTCAAAATTAGATGTATAGTTAAATGAGAATTCAAAATCAGAAAATAAGTTTTTAAAATTGCCAGAAAGCCATTCATGCTCTAGCATAAATTTTACTTTATTTTCTTGAGATAAGTTAAGCAAAACTATTACTATATTTTCCTCATATTTTCTTATATAAACTAAAATGTTGTTGTTGCTTATTGAAATAAAATTTGTTTGTCCCTGAGATATTGCTTTATTTTTTCTCAAGTTTAAAAGCTTTGTATAAAATTGTTCTAATAAAAAAGTTTTATTCCATTGTATTGTATCTTTTTCAAAAAATGCCAATCGTTTTAGGTTAGGATTTTCTTGCCCACTATACAGTAAGGAAATACCTTTAAAGGTACAGGATAGAACTGCAAAAGCTTTAGCAGCATCTCCATACTTTTCGTATTCAGTTCCATTCCAACTATTCTCATCATGATTGCTGGTGAAGAGTAATTTATAAGTATTGGTTGGTAAACCATTATATGTAGAAAGCAAATCTTTTATTTGGTTTAATGTGCTTTTTTGTTTACAATAATTTTCAGAGATATGCATTAATTGCCATGCGTAATTAGCATCAAACACGTTTAAATATTCATCTTCATCACATTCGGCTAACCAAAATAATTCTTTAATTACATCGCAATGTTTTCTTGCTTCATACCAAAAACTTAAAGGAACTAAATGTGCCATATCACATCTAAAACCATCAATATCAAATTCGTTAATCCAATACTGCATTGCATTTATCATTGCAGAACGCATATTGATATTGGTATAATCTAAATCAATTACATCTATCCAACCATTTTTTTCTGTAAAATTTCCATGTTCATCTTTAATAAACCAATCAGAGTTTGTAATTGCCCATTCATGGTTAAACCCTGTATGATTGGCAACCCAATCAATAATTACCTTTAAGCCAAGAGCATGAGCTTGATTTACCAGTTCTTTAAAATCTTCTGCTGTACCAAATTCATCATTAACTTTTGTATAGGCACTACAAGCATAATAGCTGCCTAAGCTACCTTGCCTTTTTTCTTTACTAATAGGGGTTAAGGGCATAAACCATAAAATGGTTATACCCATTTCTTTTAATCGTAGTAAATTATTTTGAAAACTTTTAATAGTTCCTTCCGTAGTATATTGTCTAATATTTACTTCATAAATACTTGCACCAATTGCCCAACTTACAATAGGAAAATGTAAAGCCATATCAATAAAATATTGCTTTAAATATAATTTAATTTATTAGTTTATGAGTAGAAATAAAGGTTGAATTTATTTGGAAGATTTAGGCAAGCCATGTATTACATATTGTAATATAAAACTTAGTAGCATAACCAATAAAGCACCAACCACATTTAGCCATAAAAATCCTAAGCCAATTATACCATTTTTATCTAAAACAAATAAGCCAATTATAGCAATTTCGCTAATAATAGCTGCAACAAAAACTGCATTACCTTTCACTTTTTTAATATAAAAGCCTACTAAAAAAATACCTAAAATTACTCCATAAAATAAAGAGCCTAATACATTTACTGCTTCAATTAAACTACCCATACCAACAACTGTTTCTGCAATAACTATACAAAATATACCCCAGAGTAAAGTATAAATTTTAGAGTAACGATAATCTTTAATTGCCTGTTCCGTTTCATCTATCATTTTTTTCTTACTAAACCTTTTATGAAAATCTATTATAGTACAAGCTGCAAGAGAGTTTAAGGCTGCTGCAATACTGCCCCATGCAGCTAAAAAAATGATGGCAATAATTAATCCAACTAAACCAACAGGTAAATAGTCAACAACAAATCTTAAGAAGATGTAGTTAGTATCATTTTTATCTCCTTCAATATTTGCAGTATTAAAAAGGTTTATGTAAGTATTTTTTATACGTGATGCTGAATCATTAATGTGATGAATTGTTTTTATTGTTTGCTCTTTATTGGAGCTATAATTTTTTAATGTTTCGGTTTTAAGTGTATTTAATTTATCAAATTCATTTTGCAGCAAAATGGCACTATCTTTTTTATTGCTTTGTAATAATTTTTGTTCTTGAACAGGATTGAAAAAAATTGGTTGAGGCTTAAATTGGTAGAATGCAAATAACAAAACACCAATAAGTAAAATAAAAAATTGCATTGGTACTTTAACTAAACCATTCATTAATAAACCTAATCTGCTTTCGGTTGTGTTTTTTGCTGTTAAATATCTTCCAACTTGGCTTTGATCGGTTCCAAAATAACTTAATGCTAAAAAGAAGCCACCAATAACTCCACTAATAATATTGTACTTATCCTTCCAGTTATAATTTCCATTTTCAAAACCAGATGTTATGATATTCATTTTATTACTACCACCACTAATATTAAGAGCATCAATAAAACCAATATTTTTTGGCAACAAATTTATAATTGTATAACCTGCAAAAAACATGGCTGCAAAAATGATGATAAGTTGAATTTGTTGTGTGTAGGCAACAGCTTTAGCTCCACCACTAACTGTATAAATTATTAATAAACCACCCATAATAATATTGGTAATAAAAATATCCCAACCCATTAAGGAAGATAAAATAATGGAAGGTGCATAAATGCTAATGCCTGTACTTAACCCTCTGGATAATAAAAAAAGAAAGGATGTAAAGGCTCTTGTTTTTACATCAAATCTTTGTTCTAAAAATTCGTAAGCAGTAAAAATTTTTAACTTACCAAATAAAGGAACAAACGTAATACACAACGCCACCATTGCTAATGGTAAACCAAAATAATATTGTACAAACCGCATACCATCTGTAAAAGCCTGTCCTGGTGCAGATAAAAAAGTAATTGCACTAGCCTGTGTACCCATTATACTTAAAAGAATTAAGTACCAAGGCATATTTCTATTGCTTAAAAAATATCCTTCTAAGTTTTTTGATGTTCTGCTTTTATACACTCCATAGGCAATAATAGTTGCTAGGGTAACAATTAGTACTATCCAGTCTATACTGCTCTTCATTTATTTGTAAGCATTAAAATGGTTGGTGATACAATAAAAAATAATTATTATAACTAATAAAACTAAAGTAATAAAAGCATACCAGTGGCTCCACTTTTTAAATAAAGGAATTTTAGGTGTACTCATTTTTAATAATATTAATGCTTTTCTAATTCTAGCATATTAGCCAATAATTTATAACTTCCTGCAATGCCAGCAGGCAACTGCCTAAACAATGCTAAGCTACAATAAACATAATTTCCTTTGCCATATTTTGCAATTAATAAGCTACTGTTTGTTTCTTTTTCTCCTGTATCATTCATTCCTAAAATACATTCAAAATTTGAATCAAACTTTTCTGCCTGATAAGTACTTCTTTCTTGTACCCAGTTCTCAAAATCTGCAGAAGAAATTTTATTAGGATAATTTAAAACTGTATGGTTGGGTAACAAAAATTTCACCTTAGCATCTTCTTCTGTAATTCTTGAACGACTATTTACTGTAAAACTGTAAGGACCAGATTGAATAGCTTTAGTACCAATTGAATTAGACTTGATATATTGAACAATTAAGTTGCCACCATTTTTTACAAATGCATTAAGTACATTATTTTTATCTGTTAAATACTCATGAATATTATATGCTCTAATACCTATTACTATTGCATTATATTGCTTAAGCGTTTCAATATTTAAATCTTTTTCTGTTAACTGTGTAACTATATATCCCATTTGTTCTATTGCTTCTGCTACTTTATCTCCTGCACCATTTATATACCCAACTTTTAAAGGCTTTGTAATAATTTTTTCGTTAATAAACTTTGTTTCGTTTGTAAAAAAATAGTGCAAATTGGGAATATGTTCGTAACTAATATTTTTTAAATCCTGTGTATATTGTTGCTCTTTTGTCTGATAGTTTATTTGAACAGATGGAGTAATAACTTCATTGAAAGTATAATTTTTTAAATTGGATATGGCAATATTGAATGCGTAAGATTCTGCATTTTTTAAATCTAAAATGGTATCTTTTGCATACACAATATTATTTGCTTGATGTAATGAAATAGTAACAGAAGTTTTTAAAGCATTAATGTTTGAGGTAACTTGTAATTGAATATTTTTACTATTTACTATTTTTTTATTTTGTTGAATATGTAGTAAAATATTATTAGGTGTAAGATTAACTGTTATTGGTGGAACAATAATTAATGGTTCATAAATTTCGCCTCTTACCGGATGAACCATTTTGAATTGAATAGGTACATTTAAAGTAAAATCAGTACCATCAATATTTAAAAAAAATTTTGCAATATAAAGTGGGCTGTTTTCTGCTTCTCCCAACATTGCTTGATTGCTTGGATGAAACATATTTTTTAGAATAGGCTTAGTAAGCCAATAGGGTTGAGTTACAGGTTGGGTTAATGGAATAATACATTCTTTAGAAAAAGAGTAGTTGCTATTTTTTAAGAGCTGTAAATTAATTACTGAATCAAAAGTGTTGTTATTGCTTATTGAAAAAGAAATTTTACTTAATTTAATATTAGAATCGGATCTGTTATTACTGAAAAAATTAAAGGTAGCTTTTTGGCCTTGTACTACAGCTTCTTCGCTACTTGTTGCTTCAATAAATAAACCACTACACTTAATAATTAAATTTTCAATTTCTTTGATTTTTAAAGTAACCCAATTATTTTTTGTTGGATAGTTGCTTAATAAATTATAAATGGTTACTAATTTTGAAACGGATGATTGTGGGTTAGCAAAATTATATTCTGCTATTACTTCATTTATTTTTTGTTGAATTATGCTTGTTCCTTCCAATCTGCTCCAAGTAGTATTTACCCTATTCATAATATCTGTGGTAGCACTATCTCCATTTACATAAGCAAAGTATTCGGTAATATTTCCTTTTCTTTTTGGTCTGCCTTCACCTTGGCTTTTGTGCATAGTTCTGGCAATGCCTCCTACTTCGCCATAACTTAAGCCTAACAGAGGGTTGTAGTTGCCAACTTCTAACTTTAATTGATTATTGTTGGTTGTATTATTGTTGCCAAAATTAAAAGTATTCCATAACAACCTTTTTGCTTGCCATGGCTGTACACCAAGTGTAAACTGTTCTGGAAATTTTGTTATATCTGCTGCTGCAATAAATGCTTCTTGTGCTAAAATTGCACTAGCAGCATGATGTCCATGACCTGCTCTGCCATCTTGTGGAAACCTATTGATGATTATATCTGGTTGAAATTTTCTTATGTTCCAAACTATTTCATATAACAGTTGTAATCTGTTCCATTTGTTTAATGTTTCCTCTGCTGTTTTGCTATAACCAAATTCATAGGCATTAGTAAAATATTGTTCACCACCATCAATTCTTCTTGCAGCTAATAATTCTTGAGTTCTTATCATTCCTAATTCTATACCTTGCTCATCGCCAATCAAATTTTGGCCTCCATCTCCTCTGGTTAAGCTTAAATAAGCTGTTCTGTATAATTTTTCTTTAGCTAAATAGGGTAGTAGTGTATTATTCTCATCATCTGGATGTGCAGCTATGTATAAAACACTTCCTAAAACATTTAATTTTTTTAGTTCAATAAATATTTCGGCACTATTGGTTTGTGCTTTTAAGAAAGTAGTAATTAATAATAATGAACTTACTAAAATTTTTTTCAAAACATTATCTGGTTTACAAAATGAGTAATTGGGTATAAAAATTTATTCTTGTCCAACCATAAATACAGCATTGCATAACATTAGTTTGCCGTTTTCCCAAAACATTCTGAAAATAGGATTGTCGGCAAAAAATATAATATTTCCTCTACCATATTCAGTTGCACCAATAACGGTACCATCTTTTAAATTTTCTTTTACTTTATAGCCTGCAAAGCCGGTAACATAATTTTCTTTTTTTAAATATCCAACATTCCAACCCTCTTTCATAAACTCATAAATAGTAGCATCTAATTTTAATGTGTAATAAATACTATCATATCCAAATGCTAAAGGATGTGTGTTGTCTAAATCTATTTTATAAATAGCACCAGGAATAGAAGATGGTAAATAGTCTTTTTCTCTATCGGCATATTTTTTAAGTAAAGTGTAATCTGTTTTTTCTGGCTCTTTATCTGGATTGGTTTTTAACTTAAACCCTACATCTAATTGTGCTAACTGATTTACTGCACTTTCTAATGCAATTAATTTACCACCAGTGGATACAAATTCTTTAATCTTATCAACAGTATTTTTATCTGAGCTAAATTTATAATAGCCATCTGGTAAAATAATAACCTGATAGTTTTTAAAATTAATTCTGTTTAATTCAGTAGCGTTTACTAATGTAATTGGGTAGTTTAATTGCTTGTCAAAAAAGTTCCATACTTCGCCTGCAGCTAATGAGGATACGCTCTCTCCTGTAACTAATAATATTTTTTTGGTATTAATTAATTTTACATGTGGGCTACCAAAATCTATACCTTTATCCATAAAACCTGTTGTTACAATATCGGCATTTATGTCAAATTTATTGGCAGCAAAATTTATTTCTTTGTTGATTAAATTTATATCGTTGCCTGTTTTAATAATAATTAAAGTACCTCTTTCATAATTTTTTCCATTATAAACAAATGGTTTTTCTGCAAATCTTACTTTAATACCTTTTTTTAATAAATGTGCTAAAACCTTTACCGAATTAATACTGTTGTATTGTATAAGATAACCATAATTAGAAGAATAATTTCTGATTGTTGCAGGCAGCGTAACAGCATAATTAATTTCTTTTTTTTCTTTTATTGCATAGGTATTTACACCATAAGCATACCCTAGGCTCCAAGCAGTAATATCATAAGTTGCACTGTCGTTTAATTTACTTTTTGGTTCTAAAAGAATGTTGGCCAAAATACCTTTTGGTTGGCATGTACTTACTGCAATGGTATTTGTTAAAGGCTTAACTTCTGCATCTTTATTTAATTGGTAACAATATCCTTTTAACCCTTTATAGTCAATAGTGCCATATAAAATTCCATTTTTATTGAGTAAGTCTTTAATAGCCTCTATATTATATTTATTATCCGAGGTTAAAATATAAGTTTTGTAAACAACATTTTTACCTGCACTTGCATCGGCAAAATATTTTTCAAATTCAGTAATTGTTTTAGTAGCATTAATAGATGCAGCCTCAACTGTTGATAAGCCAGATGTAAAATGATGAAAAACTCTATCTGTTAATGTTAATGTGTCGCCATCACTTTTAACAACTGCTAAACCTCCGCTACTATGTCCTGCTTGTTCATAGGTCATTCCTATGCTACCATTGTAAATAGGATAAGTATCGCCATAAGAGGGATAAAATAAATCGAAACTTTCTTTGGTAAAATATAACCAACCATTAGTATCAAAATACTTTGCATGATTTCTTCCTATTATTTCCTGAAACTCTTTTTGCCAAGGTGTTATAGCTTCGTGTAATGGCTCTGCTGCTGGAGCAAAATAATAAGGATTATTGTAATATTGTTCATGAAAATCTACATGTATTTGTGGCATCCATTGGTTATATTTTTTTATTCTTTGTTGGCTTTCTACTTGTGTTTGCCAAGCCCAATCTCTGTTTAAATCAAAATTGTAATGATTGCTTCTGCCATTAGGCCAAGGTTCACTATGTTCTCTACTTTGTGGGTCTGCATCTTCATTACTACCTACCATTTGATTAAACCAATTTACATATCTATCTCTTCCATCTGGGTTTAAACAAGGGTCTATAATTACTACAGTATTTTTTAACCACTCTTTAGTTATTGTATTTGCAGGGTTTACCAAAGCATACAAAGTTAGCATTGCTGCTTCGCTGCTACTTGGTTCGTTGCCATGCACATTATAACTAAGCCAAATAATACTGGGCGAATTTTTTATTTGGGGTTTTACATTATCTTTTAAAATTCCTGTTATTCTTAAATTATTCTTACGAATATTTTCTAGGTTTTGAATATTTTCTGGAGTAGAAATATATAACAGCATCAAGGGCCTTCCTTCGTTGGTTGTTCCATATTGTTCGGCAATTACCATATCTTTTTTTGCTATGGCTACTGCTCTAACGTAATCTATAACTTGATGATGCCTGGTGTATTTAGTTCCTATTTTGTAGCCCAAAAATTCTTCGGGAGAAGGAACTGTTTGTGCACTTGCATTACCAACATAAAAAAGAAAGCCAATTAATAAAATTACATTTCTCATAATATTTTTATTTTTATCTAATTATAATTTAACCATTAAGCCCACACCAAATAAAGATTTTAATTGCAATCCAGGAGAGTTTTTATTGTTTCCAAAAAGCTTAACATCATCATCATAAATTAAATCTAAGCTCCAAGTTGCGGATAATATTTTAGAAATTTTGGCAGAAAATAAATTGGTCATAAATATATCAATATTCTGTGGTTTATTTCTATAATTACTAAACATATCTAACTTACCCTTGTAAGAAATTATTTTATTCAAATTTTTGGTATAATTAACACTTGCAAAAGCACCAATTTCGTTAACAGATTTTTTTCCTGGCTTTACTCCATACAATCCTAATGCAGATAAGTTTTTATCGTTTACAACAACCCATCTTGAAGTTATAGGAGAAAAGAAGATGGATAAATCATTAGTTGGCTTATAATCTAAACCTAAACTAATTAAAATATATCCAGGAGCCATAAAATTTGAAGTAAGCACTTTATTATTATTACTATACTCGTAGCCTTTATAAAATTGAGTTCTAAAATTAAATAATGAACTTAAATTTAATTTAGGGTTAAGTGCATAACCATATTTTGAGGTTAAATCAAATCTGTCATCATTTTTTCTACTACCCAAAGTAGTAGTATTTACATAACCCAAATAAAAATCTACATTATTATCCCAACTGTTTTTTCCTTTTTTATAATATGCATGAGCATTTAAATATAAGTTTACCGACATGGAAAACTTATCGCCACCAGCAGCCCAATTACTTAAAGATCCTTGAGCTAAATTCAAGCTAAATAATCCACCTTTTTTCCAATTGCTTTTTGCTGTATCGGTAGCATTTTTTTTAATATCTTTTTTGGCTGTTTCCTCTTTTAAACTTTTAATGCTTCCATCTTGAGCAAATAAATTACCCACTATTACTATTAAAACAGTAACCATCCAGTTTTTAATCATAATTATTAACTTTTTAGACTACAATAATAACAAGTTAATTGCTTACTCATTTACCAATTAAACAATTTTTGAATTATATTTTATGTTTTATTAAACCTATAAATAACAGCAGCCCATTACCTTTGCTGCTTTCTAAAAAATAAATTATGCTGATAGGTTTACAAAATGTAACATTTGAATTTGGTGCAAGAGTAATTGTAGAAGATGCTACATGGCACATACACCCAGGCGAAAGAATTGGCTTAATTGGGTATAATGGCACAGGAAAATCTACTTTATTAAAAGTATTAACTCAACAATACACACCAAGTAAAGGCACTGTTGAAAAAAGTAAAGACACCACCATTGGTTATTTGCATCAAGATTTGTTAAGTTTTGATACCAATGAATCTATTGTAGAAGTGGCAATGAGTGCTTTTGAACAAGTTAAATTGTTAGAAAAAGAAATTGAAAATTTAGGTAACCAATTAGCCGAAAATAGTGAAGATGAAAGCTTACTAATGCTATACAGCGAAAAACTACATGATTTAGAAGTTGCAGGCGGTTATACAGTACACCATAAAACTGAAGAAGTTTTACAAGGGTTAGGATTTGATAATAAAGATTTACAACGCCCTTATAAAGAGTTTAGTGGAGGTTGGCGTATGAGGGTTTTATTAGCTAAAATGATTTTACAACAACCCGATGTTTTATTGTTAGATGAACCTACCAACCACTTAGATTTACCAAGTATTGAATGGCTTGAAAAATATTTATTGCATTATAAAGGAAGTGTAGTAATTGTTAGCCACGACAAATATTTCTTAAACCGAATGGTAAACAAAATTGTTGAATTGTATCAGCAACAGTTACATATTTATACTGGCAACTACGATTATTACGAAACAGAAAAAGCTATACGTGTAGAAATGCAAAATAAAGCTTATGAAAATCAACAAGATTATATAAGACAAAATGAAAGATTAATTGAACGGTTTAGAGCTAAAGCCAGCAAGGCTTCTATGGCTCAAAGCTTAATGAAAAAATTAGATAAGTTAGAAAGAATAGAAACTGCTGAAATAGAACGTCCTAACATAAAAATTAATTTTCAGGTAGATAAACAACCAGGAAAAATAATTGCCTCATTAAATAATGTATGTAAAAACTTTGGTGAAAATGTGATAATAAAAAATGGAAATGCAGAAATTGACAGAGGAGATAAAATTGCTTTAATTGGTGCAAACGGTAAAGGAAAATCTACTTTACTTAGAATAATTGCAGGAACAGAAAAGTTTGATGGACAAAGAGAATGGGGACATAATGTTGAAGAAAGTTTTTATGCTCAGCACCAGTTAGAGGCATTAAATTTAAACAACACTATTTTAGATGAGATGAAGGAGTGTGGAAGCCAAAAAACAGAATTAGAATTAAGAGCCTTATTAGGGTGTTTTTTATTTAGTGGAGATGAAACGGATAAAAAAATAAAAGTATTAAGTGGTGGCGAAAAAGCAAGAGTTGCTTTGGCTAAAGTTATTGTGAGTAAAAGCAATTTTTTAATGTTAGATGAACCTACCAACCACTTAGATATGCATAGTGTAGAGCTTTTGGCAGAAGCTTTAAATAAATACGAAGGTAGTTTAATTTTAGTGAGCCATGATAGGTATTTTATTTCTAAAACTGCAAATAAAATATGGGAAATAATTGATCATGAAATTAAAGAGTTTAAAGGCACTTACACCGAATGGGTAGAATGGAATGAAAGAATGGCTAAACAAAAAGCACAAAGTGAAAAACAAAAAACAGCTATAGAAAATGATGTTGTTATTGAAAAGAAAAAGGAAGAAAAAAAAACTAGTAATACAATAGAACAAACAGCATTAAAAAACGAACTAAAGCAACTTCAAAAAAAAATTAGTAAGCTGGAAATGGATATAAATAATGTAAATAGCAGAAAAGAAGCAGTAGAGGCTGATTTAGGGAATCCAACATTTT
>JAIBAV010000001.1 GCA_019695015.1 Chitinophagaceae bacterium | reverse complement strand
AATAATTTTTAACCGCTTCTTTTTTCTTTAAAAAACAAAAAGAGTAAAAGAAGCATAAAACAAAAAGTTATGAATAAAAGATTTGAAAATTTTGGTACTGCTTTAAGCAGAGAACAAATGAAAAAAGTTACAGGTGGGTGTGCACCAGGGGAATTGTGCGGAGGCTTTGGTGATGGTGATGCTTGTGGAACAGTAAATACCTACTGTGGTACAGGTACTAATGTAACTTGTTGTTCTGGATTAGTTTGTGCTAATGCTGGAAATGGAACGGGAGGTGGACAAGGGCAAGATAAGATGTGTCAAACTCCATAATCTACCGAACAGACTGGCATACAACAAGGTCAGCCTGTTTATTATTTTATTGACAGTTAAATTTATATCATGAGAATATATATTCTTCTTATACAGTTCATTGCTTTCATTTTACTACTGACAAATAATAATTTATTTGCCCAAGATTTTGCCTTGCTGGGAAAAGTTTATGGAAGAGATACAGGGTTAATTATACTAAGATATAATAATGAAAAAGATGTATCAATAAGTGATACAGCAATATTAAATAACGGACACTTTTATTTTTCAGGTAGAATAAATGGTGTAACTTTTGTTTCTTTAAGAGGGTATAAACATTATATAAATGGCAATGATGTAAATTATACTAATTTTTTCATTGACAGTGGTAATCAATTTATATATCTTAAAGAAAGAGATTATGAAAATGCTTTGATTGATGGTTGCAAAACGCAGCAGGAATTTAATAGTATTTTACATTCAATGAACCTGTTAAAGCTAAAATACAGTTTAAAAAGAGACTCACTCAATAGTATAAAAACTTATATTAAAGAGTATAACATAGCAGAAGAAAAAATACAAAATTTAAGAAAAGAAATTCAGCATGAAGATTCATTGCGGCTTGATATTCAAAAAACTTTTATCAGAAACTATTCGGCATCTTTAGTATCGGCTTATTTTTTAGGGTTCATAAAGTTAGATATTGATACATTAGAGCATTACTATAATCTGTTGGACAAAAGTATTCAATCTCATCCGTGGGGTATGGCAATTAATCAATCTATTCTTAAAAGAAAGCAACTTGTTATTGGTAAAAAAGCTCCCAATATTGAATTTATTGATTTGCATGGAAAAAAGAGAGCGTTAGAAAACTTTAAAGGGAAAGTAGTGCTACTTGATTTCTGGGCAAGCTGGTGTATTCCTTGCAGAAAAGGCACTCCATTCTTAAAGGAAATTTATAATAAATACCATATAAAGGGGTTTGAAATAATTGCCATTGCAGATGATGATAAAACAACTGTTGCATGGAAAAATGCTATTATTAAAGACAAAACCGAAGCTTGGTATCATGTATTACGTGGACTTAAATTTTTATCTAATGGAAATGTAGATAAAAGTGTATGTATCAATGATATTTATGGAGTATCTGTATTGCCAACCAAAATTCTAATTGATAAAAATGGCAAAATAATTTACAAGCATGAGGGAGATAATGATGAATTGCTTAGCAAACAATTAGTTGAACTATTTGGTTTTTAGTATATTCTCTTGCTATTTCTTGTATTCCTTTTCAACAAATATTTAATGTCCTTTCCCTTTTATAAACAACTCAATGCTATGGATTGCGGACCTACCTGCTTACGCATGGTGGCAAAATATTATGGCAGGCATTTTAATACAGGCGGCATAAGAAATATGGCAGGCTATACCAAAGAGGGTGTAAGTTTATTGGGCATCAGCCAAACAGCAGAAAACATTGGTTTTAGAACAAGGGCTGTACAGCTAACTTATAAGCAACTAACAGAGGAAGCACCCTTGCCTTGTATTTTGCATTGGAATCAAAACCATTTTGTGGTGCTTACTGTATATAAAGGCAACAACTTTTTTAACCAACAAGCCAAACTAAATATTGCAGACCCCGCCAAAGGAATAGTAACATACACTAAAGAAGAATTTACCAAGTATTGGGTAAGCCATAAAGATAATGCAAACGAAAGTATAGGTACAGCTTTATTATTAGAACCAACAACTCAATTTTACAAACAACCCCACCAAAAAGAAACCAAACTGCATTGGGGTATCGTATTTCAATATTTACGCAACAGCAAATGGCAAATAACACAGGTATTCATTGCATTGCTCATTGCTTCTTTATTACAGTTAATATTTCCCTTTCTTACACAAAGCATGGTGGATACAGGTATTCAAACACACAACCTGCAATTCATTACCATTGTATTATTAGCCCAATTAATGTTGGTGTTCAGCCAAACTTTTGTGGACTTTATTCGCAGCAGGTTATTACTAAATATTTCCGTTGTTCTAAACTTTTCTTTGCTTTCAGATTTTTGGATAAAACTTACAAGGCTGCCCATCAGCTATTTTGATACTTACCATACAGGCGATACATTGCAACGCATCGGTGATATCAAACGTATAGAAAGTTTTTTAACAGGCAGTGCATTAAACACGTTCTTTTCTTTATTCAGCTTTCTTGTTTTTTCTGTGGTGCTCATTTTGTACAATGTGCAGTTGTTTTTTGTATTTGCTGTTGGCAGCATTTTGTATTTTTTATGGATACGTTTATTTCTTGCTTACAGAAGAAAACTTAATTATCAAGCATTTTATTTATCTGCAAAAGAAAATAATGCCACACTGCAATTGGTACAAGGAATGCAGGAAATAAAACTGCACGGAGCAGAACAACTGAAACGTTGGGAATGGGAAAATTTACAGGCAGGAATTTTTAAACTAAGTTTTAAAAATCTTACATATAGCCAAGTGCAGCAATCGGGTGCATTACTGATTAATCAGGGAAAAAATATTGTCATTACTTTTTTGGTTGCCAATCTTGTAGTGCAGGGGCAGCTTACATTGGGTGCTATGTTGGCTGTGCAGTATATTATAGGACAACTGAACAGCCCCATAGAACAGTTTATTGGTTTTATGCAAATGGCACAAGATGCCAAAATAAGTTTGGAAAGAATAAATGAAATACACGATTTGCAGGATGAAGAACCAATAACAACAGAAGACTTGCAACCTGTAATAATTTTACCACAAGATAAAACATTGCAATTAAACAATTTTTCGTTTGCTTATCCCGGTGCAGGCAATGAACCTGTTTTAAAGAATATTGATTTAATACTTCCACAAGGAAAAACAACAGCCATTGTAGGCACAAGCGGCAGTGGTAAAACAACTTTGCTGAAACTGCTGTTAAAGTTTTACAACAGCTATGATGGTGAAATAAAAATTGGTGAAACGAATTTGAAATATATAAGTCCCTCTTTTTGGAGAAAACAATGTGGTGCAGTATTGCAGGATGGTTATATTTTTAACGACACTATTGCAAAAAACATAGCCGTTGGTGAACAACAAACAGATTATGAAAAGCTGCTGCACGCCTGCAAAACAGCCAACATATTGCAGTTTATAGAAAGCCTGCCCAATGGCTTTAATACCAAGTTGGGAACGGATGGAACAGGCATAAGTCAGGGGCAAAAGCAACGTTTACTGATAGCAAGAGCCGTTTATAAAAATCCGCAGTATTTGCTTTTTGATGAAGCTACCAATGCTTTAGATGCCAACAATGAAAAAGCTATTGTAGAAAATTTGCAGGAATTTTTTATGGGTAAAACAGTAGTGGTTGTAGCACATAGATTAAGCACAGTAAAAAACGCCGATAAAATAGTAGTGCTTCATAATGGACAAATAGCAGAACAAGGTACGCACCAAGAACTTTCTTTACTGAAAGGAAAATATTTTGAATTGGTAAAAAATCAATTGGAGTTGGGAGGATAAAAGTTAATTGGTTAATTAATAATCCAAAATGATATTCTTTGTGTTCTCTGCGGCTTTGCGGTAAAAAAACTAAATAATCATAAAATCTCCGTTCTATATGCCTACACAAGACGAAAGAGTAGCTTTAGCCTCTTACGAACAACTAAGAGGCGAAGACTATCATGAAATTATTTCACTCAAGCCTACGTTTCTTGCACGTTGGGCACTGGTTTTATTTGCAATTATTTTATTCTTAATTGTTGCAGCATCTTGGTTTATTTATTATCCAGAAACTATTACAGCAAAAGCAAAACTAAACAGCACCAATGCACCCAAAGAAACCATTGCTCATACAGACGGAAAACTAACAAAAATCACAGTTAAAGAAAATGAAGCTGTACAGGCAGGACAAATATTGGCATACATGGAAAGCCTTGCCAATCCTAATGCTGTTACTGCAATCAGCCAACAGGCAGATACTATTCAATACTTAATGAATGTCAATAAAACCAATGAAATTATTTACTTTTTTCCCGATTATACCAATCAAAAATTTTTAAACAATTTAGGAGAACTGCAAACTAATTATCAAACTTTTATACAATCTTTCATTACGTTTAAAGATTTTTTAAACAATGGTTTTTACCTACGCAAAAAAATCATGCTGCAAACAGATTTGCAAAATTTGCAAAAACTAAGTGCTGTACTTGTTCATCAAAGAGAGTTGTTACAGGCAGACCTTGCACTAACCCATGAAACATTTAAAGCCAACGAAACAATGGCAAAAGAAAAAATAATTTCTTCAATGGATTACAGGAATGAAGAAAGCAAACTGATTGCCAAAAAATTATCGTTGCCGCAAATCAATGCTTCTATCATTAACAATGAAAGTCAGCAAAATGATAAACGAAAAGAAATAGCAGAATTAGACAATCAAATTGCTGTGCAGAAAAGTATTTTTATGCAGGCATTGCAGACATTTAAATCCGAAATACAAGCATGGGAGTATAAGTATGTAATAAAAGCCCCTGTTGCAGGCAGCGTTGCATTTACAGGGTTTTACCAAGAAAATCAGGAAATAAAAAACGGACAATCTTTATTTGTTGTTCAGCCTGCCAATACACAATATTTTGTAGAAGCACAAATACTGCAATATAATTTTGGTAAAGTAAAAACAGGGCAGCAAGTGTTGTTAAAATTTCCGGCTTATCCTTACGAACAGTACGGCTCTGTAACAGGCAAAATAGATTTTATAAGCACAATCCCAACAGATAGTGGTTATTTAGCTAAAATAGTTTTACCCGATGGATTAATAAGTAATTACAAAAAGCCACTGCAATACCATACAGGCTTAAAAGCACAAGCAGATATAGTAACAGAAGATATGCGATTGTTAGAAAGGTTTTATTATAACATTCGTAAACAACTTACTCGATAGTATAATCCTTGCTTCCCATTTACTTAACTATTGACAATCAAAAGTTGAAATTTTAATTATGGAGATTGTTGATTTTAACATTACTTGTTGTGTAGGTTCTATACAAATAGAATAATCTATAAAATTTAATTTATCTATCTACGCATACAATCTAAAAAAAAGCATACTTAAAATTCCGGTAAACATTACTATTTTAACTACACTGCTTAGTTTATGAAACTCTTGTGCAGTATGGGCTTTAAAGAGTTTTAATAAAATCCAAATTAAAGGAGTTATTATAAATAATACACAATATAAAGCACTTAGCCAAAATACCCAACCAAATTGCAACACGTAAAATTGTATTATTACCAATGCTGCAATTAATACTATTAACCAAACAGCAACAAACACTTTTGTTGCATTTAAACCAAGTACAATTGGTAGTGTTTTACAACCAAATTTTCTGTCGCCTTCCATATCTTCCATATCTTTTATAACTTCTCTAATTAATGAAATTATAAAAGCAAAACCTGCATATAAAAAAGTTAGTCTAGAAAGTTTATCAACTTGTAAACTGCTATCTTTTCTAAACACATCAAATAAATGATTGGTTTCGCAATAGGTTATAACTAAAATAACCCATGATGTTAGTAAAGAAATTAGTATGTTGCCAATTAAAAATTTTTTTTTAAGAGAGGCAGAGTAAAAAAACAGTAGTACAACACAAGCAGAATTTGCAATTCCTAAAAATCTAACAGGTGTTGAAGCATCTACATAAAAGCCTAATACAATGCCTGTTAAACTTAGTAAAATATGCCATAGAATAACCCACCTTCTTTTTATTATTTTTTCTACAACAACTTTGTGTGGTTTATTAATTTGGTCAATATTCAAATCAAAATAATCGTTAATGATGTTACCTGCAGCAGCTATAAAAACTGATGCTGTAACCAATGCAACAAAATAAATACCTCTAACATTATTGATTACACTGGCTTCATTAAACAAAGGCATTTCTATACAATACAAAAAAATAATTTGTGTAATTGCAATAAATATTAAATTAGGCAATCGTATTAGTTGTATGAATGCTTTAAAGTTTTTCAATTAAAACAATTTAAATTTATTTAGATTGAATAAAGAAATCATCCTTCCAGTTGTGCTGCAACTTTAATACTTTTTCTATTACATCTCTCACACAACCTTCTCCTCCTTTTAGTGGAGAAATATAATGTGCTATTTCTTTAATTTCAATTGCTGCATCAGTAGGACAACATGGTAAGCCAACAATTTGCATTGCATTAAAATCTGGCACATCATCACCCATAAATAAAACCTGTTCGGATAATATCTTTTTTTCTTCTAAAAATTCTTTAAGCAATGTAGCCTTATCTGGCACTTGCATAAAAATATTTGTTATGCCTAATTTTCTTAATCTCATTTCCGACTCTGGTGAGGTACCACCACTTATTACCACAATATTGTATTGTTTTTTTACAGCTAATTGTAAAGCATAACCATCTTTAATATTCATTCTTCTGCACATGGCACCATCAGGCAATAATGTTAAACTGCCATCTGTTAGTACGCCATCCATATCAAAAACAAATGTTTTAATTTTACTAAATTGTTCAAGCACATTCATTGTAAAAAATAGATTTGAAAATAAAATTATTTATTTAGGTTGGTTATCTCTCCATTCATATACCCAACTACTTTGTATCATTTCTAAATGTCCTTCATTACTTTGCTCACGTGTGCCTACAAAGCCAGGAATTTGTAAAACCCATTCTAATAAATCTGTAAATCTTATTCTGTAAATTTTACTTTCGCTAAAATCGTCGCCAAAACGTTCATATAGTTTAAGAGCAATATCTTCATAATCGTTCCAATGAATAGGTGGTTCAAAATTCATTCTTCAAAAATTTTAAAATTATAAAATGCAAATATGCTTTTAATTCGGCATTTAATAGCTAAACAATGGAATATACTTTTTTAATATAAAAATCTACTTGCTTTATTTAATGTCTTCAATCCAATTTCTTAAAATATTTTCACCTAAAGGAGTTAAAATACTTTCTGGATGAAACTGAATGCCTTTAACATTATAAATTTTGTGCTGTAATGCCATTACAATTCCATCTTTATCTTCTGCAATAATTTCTAAATTTTCAGGAAAATTGTTTTTACTTACTGCCCATGAATGATAACGAGCAACCATGAAAGGTTGTGTAATATTTTGGAATAAACTGTTGTTTGTTTTATCTACAAAACATTCTGTTGCAACGCCATGAAATACTTTTGGCAAATTTATTAAACTTGCTCCAAATGCTTCTGCAATTGCCTGATGCCCTAAACAAACTCCTAAAATTTTTTTTGTTTTAGCATAATCTTTTATTAATGGTAGCATTATACCAGCTTCTTTAGGAATTCCAGGTCCTGGAGATAAAATAATGGTTTCGTATTGATTTACTGCTTCTAAATCAATTTTATCATTTAAATATACTATGGGCTTAAGTGAAGTAATTTTTTCAATTAAATGCACTAGGTTGTATGTAAAAGAGTCGTAATTATCTATTAGCAAAATTTCTTTCATGGCTTAAAGCTTGTATGCCCAATAATTTATCTTCAATAATACAAAATCAAAGTTTAAAAACTAAACAATTTTAAAGTAACTTTACTGTAAACAATTTATAATGGAAATTTTACACAACACAAGTAAGCCAATAAGCTGTTTTTATATAAAAGAAGGAGATGTTGTTTTAGCTAAGATTGATTATAAGGTTGAAGAGGATAATACTATTTTTATTCTTCATACCGAAGTGAGTGAAAAATTAAAAGGTATGAATATTGGTAATAAGCTACTTCAAAAAGTAGCAGATTTGGCCAGAAGTGAACACAGGAAAATTGTACCCTTATGTAGTTTTGCATTGGCAATGTTTAATAAAAAAGAGGAATATAAAGATGTGTGGAAACAAGCTTAATTTATAATAAGCTTTTATATATTTTTGTAATAATATGGGTAGAATTAAAACTACATACAACCTAAGCAAAAAAGAAATTATACTTGAAAAAGCAGCACAGTTAATAAAAGAAAAAGGCTTTAAGGCTGCAAGCATGAGAGATTTGGCTGAAATTGTTGGTGTAGAAGCAGCCAGCTTATATAACCATATAAAGAATAAGAATGAACTATTGTATGAAATATGTTTAAATGTAGCCGATTTATACAATCAGCAAATTGCTTTAATTGAAACAGAGGAAGTAAGCAATTTAGAAAAAATTGAAAAATTATTACGTTTTCATATTCAATGCATGGTTATAAATTTTGAAAAAGTATTTGTAAGCGATAGAGAATGGAAACATTTATCTGAACCTTATTTATCTAACTTTCAAATGCAAAGAAGAAA
>JAIBAV010000088.1 GCA_019695015.1 Chitinophagaceae bacterium | reverse complement strand
TTTTCAGGTTATTAAATAGTCTATAAACTAATTTTACTCCTCTTAGCCTAATAAATTACCACTTATACTTTATATAACTAAAAACTAAAAGTTTCGTAGAATATTTGTGGTTTCAACTATTATATAATAAGTATTATGAAATTATTCCTTTCAACTTTAATCATTATTACCTTACAAATTAACAGTTTTGCTCAAATGCCAGGTGGTGGTAGGCAAAGGCAAGGTGCACAAGCAAACAACGGGCATTTTTATGGTAAATTTGTTGACTCTAAAACAAATAAACCAATAGAAGGTGTAGCTGTTCAATTATTTGCTAACGTTTTTGATACTGTATCAAAAAAGAAAGTAGAAACTAATTTAAGAACAATTATAGCAGCCAATAATGGCGATTTTAGTTTTGAAGGTTTAAATACAATGCAAACCTATAAAATTAAAGCAAGTGTAATTGGTTATAAGCCTTTTGAAAAAAGCTTAAAATTTAATACAAAAGCAAATGCAGATGGCGATATAGCTAGTATGGTGGATATTGATTTAGGAAATATAAAATTAGATCAAGACCCATCCGACCTAGGTAATGTAACAGTTGTTGCAACTAAACAAATGTTTGAAATGGGTATTGATAGAAAAGTTTTTAATGTAGATAAAAATATTGTTAGTACAGGTCAAACAGCAACAGAGGTAATGAAATCAATCCCTTCTGTTTCGGTTGATATTGATGGAAATGTACAATTAAGAAATGCAACTCCAGAAATATTTATAGATGGAAGACCAACTACATTAACATTAGATCAAATTCCTGCAGATATTATTGATAGAATAGAAATTATAACTAACCCTTCTGCAAAATATGATGCAAGTGGAGGTAATGCAGGTATCATAAATATTATTCTTAAGAAAAATAAAAGAACGGGCTATAATGGAGGAATTAGTACAGGTATTGACTCTAGAGGTAAAATAAATTTAGGCGGAGATTTTAACTATCGTGAAAATAAAATTAACTTTTTTGGAAGCGGTAGATTTAATCAGAGAAAATCTATTTCAACTTCTTATGCAAATACAAACTTTACAGGCAATAATCCTTTTAATGTGAAATCAAACAGCGAAAATGACAACAATGGTTATTTTGCATTCTTAAGAGGTGGCTTAGATTATTTTGTGAACAATAGAAATACAATTTCTGTTTCAGCAAACTATAATAAAGGGCAGTTTAATTCAGATGCAATTCAAAATGTAGATACAACTACTACAAGCTTACAAGCAACTTCAAATAGAATTACTGATTCAAAATTTACATTTGAAAATTTTGGAACTCAATTAAGTTACAAACACAACTTTACTAAAAGTGGGCATAACCTATCGGCAGATATCAATTACAACTCAAGTAAAAATAGCAACAACTCAAACATCAATTCTTTAATTTACAATTCTAACGGAACGCCAAAATATCCATTAAATCAACAACAAGGCATTGGTGATGGAACCAACAAGTTTTTTACTCTTCAAACAGATTATGAAAATAAGTTAACCGAAAACTCTAAACTAGAATTAGGTGTTAGAGCAGCTATAAGAAATTATACTACCAACAATTTACAATATATTAATTACAATACTAACAATGTAGGGTTTGTATTAAGTACAGCAGCAAGTAACCGTTATAAATTTAACGATCAAGTTTTTGCAGCCTATTCAACATATAGCTTTAAATATAATAAATTTAGTTTCCAATTAGGCTTAAGGGCCGAAAGTTCAAACTATACCGGAAACCTTTTAACATTAGCAGGAAAAGATTCCTCCTCTTTTAAAGTAAACTACAATCTTAGTCTATTTCCAAGTGCTTTTATTACCTATAAATTAAGCGATAAAGAAGACCTACAATTGAATTATTCTAGAAGAGTAAATAGACCAGGCTTTTTTCAATTATTACCAACCTACGATTTCTCCGACCCTCAAAATCCAAGTGTAGGTAACCCAGCCTTAAATCCAGAATTTACAAATTCATACGAATTCTCTTATAATAATAATTATAAAAGAGGTGCCAACTTTTTAGCAACAGCTTATTTTAAACACAGCAACAATTTAGTTACAAGATATATTTATAAAGACATCAATAGAAATATACAAAGTGGACAAACAACTAACGATAGCTTATTTTATACCAGTTATATAAATGCTAGTACAAGCTATTCTTATGGATTAGAGCTTACTAATAAAATGAATATCACAAAATGGTGGGATTTAACACTAAATCTAAATCTTTACAATTCTGTTATCAATGCAAATATTCCAGGGCAAACAATTGACAACTCTATTGTAAGTTGGTTTGGAAAAATAAATAATAATTTTAAAATAATGAAGGGCCTTTCAGTACAACTTTCTAGCGATTTTCGTTCTAAAACTATTATACCCCAAGGTGGTGGTAGAGGAGGAAGAGGAGGAGGTGGTGGTGGTATGTGGGGAGGATCTCCTACTCTGGCTCAAGGTTACACTTTACCAAGATATTTTGATGTGGACCTTGCTATAAGAAAAGATTGGAATTGGAAAAATGGTCAAAGTGGTTCTTTAACTTTAAGTATGGGTAATATTTTTAATGTACCTGTTAAAACTTATACCGAGGCAATTTATTTTACTCAAGATACAGACAGGTTAAGAGATAGACAAGTTCTTAGATTAAATTTTTCTTACCGTTTTGGAAAATTTGATGTATCTCTATTTAAAAGAAAAAATTCTAAAGCCGATCAGGGAGAAGGTGGTGGAGATATGGGAGGTGGAATTGGAATGTAGTTTTCAGTTGATAATTACAAATGTATATTTCTTTATTATATTTTAAAGCTACTCATTATGGGTAGCTTTAAAAATTTAAGACAGTATGTTAAATATTAAGATAGAGAAGCCGTAATCAATAACAAAGAATTAAAAAACTATAAAAGCAATTCTAAAAATATTTTGAACAATTTCTTTAGTTTAATGAATATTTCTTTCTTTTTGTTTTCTACAAGAGTAAAACTTAAAAATTTGAATATAATAGAACAAAACTCTACCTACATCCTATATAAAAACACTATTAGAACAGACGAAGGATTTGAGTTCTAAAAACTAAAGTTTCAAAGTATTAAAATGAAATAACATAGCAAAAAAAAACAATCTACAGAATGTATTTATGAATTTTCATATTTACTAACTATCTCATTTCACGTATGATGCACATTACATCATCTGAAAATTTATATGTAGTATTATGTACTAACAAAGTATTAAAGAGCAAAAATTAATAGCATTAAATATCCCTATATAATATTTATGTTTATTTGCCCTAAGTGACATATAAACAAAAATATTTACAGTAACAATCCAAAATAAAAAATATAAAATACTAAATATTTAGTTGTAGTTACAAAATGAATTAATAAAATTTAGATAATTGTATTACAAAATATAAAACCTTGTTGCAATCATTACACAAACCGAATGCATTTATAAAATAGAATAATACTAATAAAAAATAAAAATATTGCTAAAAATTGAAAATTAATTTAAGTAGGGTAAATACAATAAAAAAGCCTCTCAATAAATTGAAAGGCTTAAAAAATACAGCAGCTACCTACTCTCCCAGTAAAATACCAAGTACCATCGGCCATGAGGGGCTTAACTTCTCTGTTCGGAATGGGAAGAGGTGAACACCCTCGGTATAACCACTATAAAAAATTCGAGCAAAATGCTCATAATAAATTTACATATTGAGAAAGTGAATCAAACAAAAAAAATAAAGCTTACGGGCAATTAGTACTACTTGGCTTTGCTGTTACCAGCTTTACACCTATAGCCTATCAACGTCATAGTCTCTGACAGCCCTTAAAAGTAAACTCATCTTGTGGAAGGTTTCACGCTTAGATGCTTTCAGCGTTTATCCTGTCCGTACATAGCTACTCTGCATTGCACCTGGCGGCACAACAGATACACCAGCGGTACGTACGACCCGGTCCTCTCGTACTAAGGTCATGTCCACTCAATTTACTAACGCCCACCACAGATAGGGACCGAACTGTCTTGCGACGTTCTGAACCCAGTTCACGTGCCACTTTAATCGGCGAACAGCCGAACCCTTGGGACCTTCTCCAGCCCCAGGATGTGACGAACCGACATCGAGGTGCCAAACCTTACCGTCGATATGAGCTCTTGGGTAAGATCAGCCTGTTATCCCCGGAGTACCTTTTATCCTTTGAGCGATGGCCCTTCCATGCAGAACCACCGGATCACTTTAGCCAGCTTTCGCTCCTGCTCGGCTTGTATGCCTCACAGTCAAGCACCCTTATACTAATACGCTCTATGTACGATTACCAACCGTACTGAGGGTACCTTTGCGAGCCTCCGTTACTTTTTAGGAGGCGACCACCCCAGTCAAACTACCCACCATGCACTGTCTCCCGTTAGGGATTAGGTTCTAAGCAAACGAAGGTTGGTATTTCAACGTTGACTCCACAATGCCTGGCGACACCGCTTCATAGTCTCCCAACTATCCTACACATCGGTTGCTCAAAATCAATGCAAAGTTGTAGTGAAGGTTCACGGGGTCTTTCCGTCCCGTGGCGGGTAACCGGCATCTTCACCGATACTACAATTTCACCGGGCTCGTGGAGGAGACAGTGTTCAACTCATTAGACCATTCGTGCAGGTCGGAACTTACCCGACAAGGAATTTCGCTACCTTAGGACCGTTATAGTTACGGCCGCCGTTTACTGGGGCTTCAGTCAGGAGCTTTGACTTACGTCGAACACCCTTCCTTAACCTTCCAGCACCGGGCAGGTTTCAGGCTCTATACGTCATCTTACGATTTTGCAGGGCCCTGTGTTTTTGTTAAACAGTTGGTTGAACCATTTTACTGTGTCCGCATTACTGCGGAACGCTTTATCCCGAAGTTACAGCGTTAATTTGCCTAGTTCCTTCTCCACGGCTCACCCGAGCGCCTTAGAATACTCATCCCATCTACCTGTGTCGGTTTACGGTACCGGCTGCTATACTCGCTTTTCTTGGAAGAATTTACACTATTACGCTTCACCCGAAGGATCCACTCAACATCCGTCTGTCTATATAGCTTACATTCTTCGTCACTTTTATTGTATAGTAGGTGCAGGAATATTAACCTGCTTTCCATCAGATACCCCTTTCGGGTTCTCCTAAGGACCGGACTAACCCTGATCCGATTAACGTTGATCAGGAAACCTTAGATTTTCGGCGAAGGAGTTTTTCACTCCTTTTATCGTTACTTATACCTACATTTTCTTTTGAAATCGCTCCAGCATATGTCGCCATACACCTTCTATGCAGATTTCAATGCTCCCCTACCACAATCCACCTAAAGTGGATGTTTAGAACTTCGGTTCATAGTTTGATGCCCGATTATTTTCCGTGCAAGACCTCTCGACCAGTGAGCTGTTACGCACTCTTTAAATGAATTGCTGCTTCCAAGCAAACATCCTGGCTGTCAGTGAAGTCTCACCTCGTTTAACCAACTTAACTATGTATTAGGGACCTTAGTTGCTAATCTGGGTTATTTCCCTCTCGGCCATTGACCTTAGCGCCCACAGCCTCACTGCCGCAGATATTTATTAGCATTCGGAGTTTGTCAGGGTTTGGTAGGCGATGAAGCCCCCTAGCCCAATCAGTAGCTCTACCTCTAATAAACTTCTATATGCGACGCTGTTCCTAAAAACATTTCGGGGAGAACGAGCTATCTCTCAGTTTGATTGGCCTTTCACCCCTATCCACAGGTCATCCCAAGACTTTTCAACGTCAACGGGTTCGGTCCTCCAGTTAGTTTTACCTAACCTTCAACCTGCCCATGGATAGATCACAAAGTTTCGCGTCTGCCCCCACTGACTATTCGCCCTATTTGGACTCGCTTTCGCTTCGGCTCCGTTAATTAAGAACTTAACCTCGCCAGTGAGGAGCAACTCGTAGGTTCATTATGCAAAAGGCACGCCGTCACAGATAAATCTGCTCCGACCGCTTGTAAGCACACGGTTTCAGATACTATTTCACTCCCCTGTTCGGGGTACTTTTCACCTTTCCCTTACGGTACTGGTTCACTATCGGTGTCTGAGGAGTATTTAGCCTTACCAGATGGTGCTGGCAAATTCAGGCAGAATTCCTCCGGTTCCGCCTTACTCAGGATACTACTCGTCCAATTCAATTTACACTTACAGGGCTATCACCTGCTTTGGCCCAACTTTCCAGAAGGTTCAGTTTGATGAATTATTCTAAATGTAGTCCTATAACCCTATAACAGCACGCTATTATAGTTTGGGCTATTCCCTTTTCGCTCGCCACTACTCAGGGAATCACTATTGTTTTCTTTTCCTCTCCCTACTTAGATGTTTCAGTTCAGGAGGTTGGCTCTCTTTCGAGTGGCATGTCTTCAACATGTCAGGTTGTCCCATTCGGAAATTTTCGGATATAACGCTTGTGTGCAGCTCCCCGAAACTTATCGCAGCTTACCACGTCCTTCATCGCCTCTCAGACCCTAGGCATCCACCATGTGCTCTTAGTTGCTTTAAAAAATTTAATATATTATAACTTGCATAAAATTATAATATTTGATTGATTTTAACTTTCCCAATATGTCAAAGAACTTTTCACCAAAGTGAATTGTTGATGTGATGGACTTGAACCATTTGTTTTGCCTATCAAAACACATCTATAAAAGTGGAGGATATCGGAGTCGAACCGATGACCCCCTGCGTGCAAGGCAGGTGCTCTAGCCAACTGAGCTAACCCCCCTCCAAATTTATTAAGTAGACCCGACCAGAGTTGAACTGGTGACCTCTACATTATCAGTGTAGCGCTCTAACCAACTGAGCTACGGGTCTGAACGGGTCAACAAATAATATTATTAAGAACTAAATAAGAAAGAATTGAAAGTAACAGCATGAGTTTAAGCATTCTCTAAAAGGAGGTATTCCAGCCGCACCTTCCGGTACGGCTACCTTGTTACGACTTAGCCCCAGTTACCGATTTTACCCTAGGCAGCTCCTTTCGGTTACCGACTTTAGGTACACCCGGCTTCCATGGCTTGACGGGCGGTGTGTGCAAGGTCCGGGAACGTATTCACCGTATCATTGCTGATATACGATTACTAGCGATTCCAGCTTCACGTAGTCGAGTTGCAGACTACGATCTGAACTGAGAGACGTTTTTTGGGATTAGCTTCATGTTGCCATGTTGCAGCCCTTTGTACGCCCCATTGTAGCACGTGTGTAGCCCTGGGCATAAAGGCCATGATGACTTGACATCATCCCCTCCTTCCTCACGCCTTACGGCGGCAGTTTCTTTAGAGTTCCCAGCATTACCTGTTGGCAACTAAAGATAGGGGTTGCGCTCGTTGCGGGACTTAACCCAACACCTCACGGCACGAGCTGACGACAGCCATGCAGCACCTTACCGGCGACGTATTGCTACGCTATGAGCTTTCACCCATATTCCCCCGGCATTCTAGCCCAGGTAAGGTTCCTCGCGTATCATCGAATTAAACCACATGCTCCACCGCTTGTGCGGACCCCCGCCAATTCCTTTGAGTTTCAACCTTGCGGTCGTACTTCCCAGGTGGATTACTTAATGCTTTCGCTCAGACACACATAGTGTATCACGTATGTCGAGTAATCATCGTTTAGGGCGTGGACTACCAGGGTATCTAATCCTGTTTGATCCCCACGCTTTCGTGCCTCAGCGTCAATATATGTGTAGCCTGCTGCCTTCGCAATAGGTGTTCTATGTCATATCTAAGCATTTCACCGCTACATGACATATTCCGCAAACCTCCACAATATTCAAGATAGATAGTATCAAAGGCAGTTCTGGAGTTAAGCTCCAGGCTTTCACCTCTGACTTACCTATCCGCCTACGCACCCTTTAAACCCAGTAAATCCGGATAACGCTTGCACCCTCCGTATTACCGCGGCTGCTGGCACGGAGTTAGCCGGTGCTTATTCATATGGTACCGTCAAGTGAGAAAGAATTCCCTTTTTTCGTCCCATATAAAAGAAGTTTACAATCCAGAGGACCTTAATCCTTCACGCGGCATGGCTGGATCAGACTTTCGTCCATTGTCCAATATTCCTTACTGCTGCCTCCCGTAGGAGTCGGGCCCGTGTCTCAGTGCCCGTGTGGCTGATCATGCTCTCACATCAGCTACTGATCGTAGGCTTGGTGGGCTATTACTCCGCCAACTACCTAATCAGCCGCACACCCATCAACAAGTGCCGAAGCTTTAATATACAAATGATGCCACTTATATATATTATGGGGTATTAATCCAAATTTCTCTGGGCTATTCCCCGCTTGAAGGAAGGTTGTGTACGTGTTCCGCACCCGTTTGCCGGTCGCCATCAAGTATTGCTACTCATGCTGCCCCACGACTTGCATGTATTAAGCCTGCCGCTAGCGTTCATCCTGAGCCAGGATCAAACTCTCCATTGTAAATGAGTTGATCTGACTATTAACTTCAAATTAAAATTAACGTCGGATATAATTAAATTTATGCTTGTAAAACCTTACCCTGAATTATTAAAATTCAGAGTGCTGTTACTTTCAAACTTTCAAAGAACTTTGTGGCTTTTTTACCACCCCTTTTGTTTGGGGTTGCAAAGGTAAGAGCCTTTTTTTATTTTCCAAATTTTTCTTAAGATTTTTTAAAAAAAATTTAAATAATTTATTTTTTAGAACTA
>JAIBAV010000168.1 GCA_019695015.1 Chitinophagaceae bacterium | reverse complement strand
TTTGTGGTGCTAAGGTTTTATTATCTATAAAATCTCTGTTGTTTACAGGTGCTTGTTTAGTTAATAGTAGCAAAATTTTTTTCAGTTCATTAGTACCCTTGCTCTTTCTTGGATTAACTTCTACCACAGGTACACCCAAATCGGTTTGTAAGCCTTCAATATCAATTTTAATTCCTTTTTTAGCAGCCAAATCGTTCATGGTTAATGCTATTACAACAGGTATTTTTGTATCTAGTATTTGGCTACAAAACAATAAATTTCGCTTAAGGTTACTAGCATCTACTACCAATAAAACAACATCTGGTTTAATGTTTTCATCGGCATTCATTAAAACTTTATAAGCCACCCACTCGTCTGCTCTTCTTGGATATAATGAGTAGGTGCCTGGCAAATCTATAAGGTTGGCATGTATATCATTTCTTAATTCTATTTTACCCGATTTTTTATCAACAGTAACACCAGGAAAGTTGCCTGTTTTTTGATTTAACCCTGTTAATGTATTAAATAAGGTACTTTTTCCGCTGTTAGGATTACCAACAATAACTATATTAAAATTTTGTTGCAATGAGTATATTTATAAGATGGCGAATGTAATAGCAGCATTTTTTTGTTATTATCAAAATCAGGAATTATTATGTTAAGGCTGCTATTCTATACAGCAAATTAAGTACAATAATAAAAAAGAAGTAGAAGTGTAGAAATTTTCTTTAATGATATTAATACTAATAACTACGGAGTTATCAACAATTATTTATAAATTAGTTGTTGAATTTTTAAAGAAAAATTTGGTTACAACATTCAGAACACTATTTTTGCACTCCCAATTAAGAAAGGTAGATTCCGTAGCTCAGTTGGTAGAGCAATACACTTTTAATGTATGGGCCCTGGGTTCGAGTCCCAGCGGGATCACAAAAAATAGCTTACAGATTCTCCGTAGGCTTTTTTTATGCTACAATTTGTTTAAATAAATAGATATTTACATTTTACTTCAACCATATTTAATTTCTATGTTTTTAGAAAAATTATTAAAATCTTTTGTAAATAAATTAGGATATGAATTAATTAAAGATAAAAGAAAATTTATAACACAGGGTTTAACATTACCAATGCATGTTTTTACTAATTGTAAACTATTGCCTAATAGAAATGCAGTATTACCATTTCTTCCTAAACAAATGGTTATAGCAGAAGTGGGAGTGGCGTATGGCGAATTTAGCAGGGAAATAATAGATGTTGCAAATCCAAGTAAATTTTACGCAATAGATTATTACCAAGGCGAAGAATTTTGGGGAAGAAATACATTTGAAAAAAATAAACTATCGCATGAAGATTATATAAAACAACAATTCAATAAAGAGATTGAACAAGGTATTTTCTATACTAAAAAAGGATTATCGTGGGATGTGTTAAATACCTTTTCGGATAATTTTTTTGATTATGTTTATTTAGATGCAGGGCATGATTATGAAAGTGTAAAAAAAGATATAGAAGTGCTTTTAAAAAAGGTAAAAAATGGAGGTGTCATTCAGTTTAACGACTATATTATTTATGATTGGGTAAGTAAATTGCCTTATGGGGTTGTAAAAGCTGTAGATGAGTTATTACAAAATAATCAACACGAGGTTTTATATTATTGCCTACACAAAGGTGGTTTTAATGATATTGTGGTAAAAATAAATAAGTAATAAGTTAGAGAAGGTGAGTTTAATTTAAGAACTTCCAATGTGTATTTCACATTCTTTTTGGTTTTTTAATCCTTAATTAGTAAATCAGTTAACTTAAATTTGCAAAAAATTAGAACATGAAGAAAATACATGTTGTTATGTTGGTTTGCATTGCTGCAGCCATTGCTGTTTTACTTGGTTTTATGGGCAATGTTACTACCTACGAAACTATTCAATCTGCCAAAGAAAAACAAGGTAAAATTGTTACCGTTATTGCAAAACTAGATACTGCAACTTTATATTACGACCCTGTAAAAAATCCTAATTATTTAACTTTTGAAGCTATAGACTCTTTAGGCGATAGAATGAAAGTAGCCTACTATTATGAAAAACCTTATGATATGGAAAAAAGTGAAAGAGTAGTTTTAAAAGGTAAAATGGAAAATAATGTTTTTGAAATAAGAAAAAAAGACGGAATACTTGTAAAATGTCCTAGTAAATACAAAGATGATATGGAAGCTGCTCAAAAAAATTTAGACGTTACAACTAAATAATTTGAGTTTTTTGTAAGCTATTTAATTAAAACTAACAACCACTTTGAATGAAATATATTGGAGAGCATCTTTTACCAGGACAAATAGGGCATTTTTTTATTGTACTTTCTTTAGTAGCATCCTTAGTAGCAACTTTTGCATTTTACTTTGCCAGTAAGCAAAATATTTTAGAGGTAAAAAAGAGCTGGTTAAAGTTTGCACGTATTGCTTTTTTATTAGAGTCAATTTCGGTATTGGCTGTTTTTGTTTTATTATATTATATCATCTCTCATCATTTATTTGAATATAAATACGCTTGGCAACACAGCGATAAACAATTACAGTTAGAGTATTTATTAAGTTGTTTTTGGGAAGGACAAGAAGGAAGTTTTTTACTTTGGAGTTTTTGGCATTGTGTATTAGGATGGATTTTAATTTGGAAAGCGAAAGATTGGGAAGCTGGTGTAATGACTGTGGTAAGTTTTGCCCAATTTTGTTTAGCTACAATGACTTTAGGTATATATTTCTTTGGCCATAAAGTAGGTAGCAATCCGTTTGCATTATTAAGAAATGAAATGGATGCACCCATTTTTGCCAATGCTAATTATTTAGAATTTGTAAAAGATGGCAATGGCTTAAATGCATTGTTACAAAATTATTGGATGGTTATTCATCCACCTATATTGTTTTTAGGATTTGCATCTGTACTAATACCTTTTGCATTTGCTTTTGCAGGATTAATGAGCAAAAAACACGATTGGATAAAACCTGCATTGCCTTGGGCATCTTTTTCAGCAGCAGCACTTGGTTTAGGTATTATGTTAGGTGCCATGTGGGCTTATGAAAGTTTAAATTTTGGAGGTTATTGGGCTTGGGATCCTGTTGAAAATGCATCATTGGTTCCTTGGCTTACTTTAGTTGCTGGTTTACACACCAATTTAATTTATAAACATAGTGGTTATAGTTTAAGAGCAACTTATTTCTTTTACATTATCTCTTTTGTTTTTATTTTATACTCTACTTTTTTAACAAGAAGTGGTATTTTAGGAGATGCGTCTGTACATGCTTTTACTGATTTAGGAATGAATTGGCAATTGCTTTTATTTATTCTAGTTTTTTTATTACCGGCAGCTTGGTTATTCTTAAAACAATACAAAACAATACCTTCTATTAAAAAAGAAGAGCACACTTGGAGCCGTGAATTTTGGATGTTTGTTGGCTCGTTGGTTTTGTGTTTATCTGGTTTTGTAATCATATCCATTACCTCATTACCTGCATTTAATAGAACTGTAGAACATTTTAGGTTTTTGCAAAAAATATTTAAAAACGCTTTTGCACAGCCAGATGATGCAGAGTTTACACACAATCAAATTCAGGTATTTGTTGCTATTATTATAGGGTTGTTAACTGGTGCTGTTCAGTTTTTAAAATATAAAAACACACCCAAATCATTTATTGGCAAAAAATTCTGGCTACCTGTTTTCATTTCCTTAATCGTTGCATTGCTAATTATTTTTGTTGGTAAAGTGCATTATTCAGCCAAAGGAATTGGTTTTATGATTGCAATACATTTGGCTGTATTCTCTTCAGTATATGCAATAGTTGGTAATATTAGTTATATATCTTTTGTTTTAAAAGGAAAATTAAAATCGGCTGGAGGTAGTGTTGCACATCTTGGATTTGGGTTAATAATTTTAGGTATATTAATTTCGAGTGGAAAGAAAAAAATAATTAGTTGGAACAAAACAGGAATTGCAGTATTTAAGAAAACAGCACAAGAAGACCCAGCTGAAAATACTACACTTTTTAAAGGTATTAAAACAGATATGCATAAGTACATGGTTACTTATACAGGAGATAAGTTTGATAGTAGCGATAGAAAACGATATTATGAAATTGACTTTTCTCCCAAAAATGGTAGTAAAGGATTTAAAGTTTACCCTAATATCATAAAAAATAATAAAGGGGATGGTTTTTCTCCTAATCCTGATGCAAAACATTTTTTAACCAAAGATATCTTTGTTTATATCACTTCATTTAAAGATGATGAAAGAGAGAATGATACAACAACATTTAGAAATACAGAAATAAATGCAGGAGATACCGCCTATTTTAACAATGGCTTTATTGTAATGAAAAAGGCTAACATAAATCCTGATTCTAAAAAGCATTTGTTACAAGCTAACGAAACAGGTATATTTTTAGATATGGAGGTTATAAGTAAAGAAGGAGGTAAATATATTGCAGCACCTGGTTTAGCCATTAAATCAACCAACGAAGTAAGATTAATATATGATACAGTATTAGCTCAAAATTTAATATTGAGTTTTAATAAAGTTATAGATGCAAAAACAGGTAAAATTGAAATTGGTGTTAAAGAAAATGATTCATTAACATCTTTACTTACTTTAAAAGTTTTAGAATTTCCGATGATAAAATTGTTATGGTTAGGAGTTATTATAATGGTTGTTGGGTTAATAATGAGTATTATACATAGAGTTAAATCAAAACCTTCTAAGGTTTAACTGCATTTATATAAGCTATAATTTCATTATATTCATTTTGGTTAAACCATTTAATATCTTTATCTTTTTTAAACCAGGTAATTTGCCTTTTAGCGTAGTTTCTGGTGTGTTGTTTAATACTTTCTATTGCAAAATCTAATGAACAATTTCCATTTAAATAATCAAATATTTCTTTATAGCCTACTGTTTGCAAAGCATTATAATTAGCAAAAGGTAATAAATTTTTTACTTCCTCTACTAAGCCCATTTGTATCATTTCATCTACACGATTATTAATATTGCTATACAATTTTTCTCTTTCTGTTTCTAATCCAATTTTAATTATATTAAAATCTCTGGTTTGTTGTTTACGTTTTCTAAATTCATTAATAGATTTTCCAGTAAATTCAACTACTTCTAATGCTCTCATTAAACGTTGGGGATTTTGTTGTTCTGCAATTTCCCAAAAGTTTTTATCTTTTGCTTGTAGTTGTTTTTGAAGCCATGTTAAGCCATTGGCTTTATAATTTGTATAAATATCATTTCTCAATTCTGTTGGTATTGCAGGAATTTCATCTAATCCTTCGCAAAAGGCTTTTATATATAAACCAGTTCCACCAACCATTACAGCATAATTTGTAGATTGAAATATTGCATTAACTTTTTTTAAAGCATAAGTTTCAAAACTGACTGCATTGGTATCTTCCTTTATTGAATTAGAGTTAATAAAAAAATGCTCTACTAAATTTAATTCGTATAAACTTGGTTTTGCAACACCAATATTTAACTCTTTAAAGCATTGTCTGCTATCGGCAGAAATTATTTTTGTTTGTAAGTGTAAAGCAATTTCAATGGCTAATTTTGTTTTACCAATTGCTGTAGGGCCACAAATTATAATTACAGTATTTTTAAGCTGCACGTTATATTAATAAGTTAAAATTACAATCAATATTATTGATGTTTTATAACGGGTTATAATTCTTCATTATCATTATCCATTGCATCTTCATTCATTTCGTTTTCCGAATCTTCACTATCTCCTTCGTTGCCAAAACCTTCTGCTGTTTCGGTTAAATCATATCTCTCTTCAATATCAGAAAACTTATCGCCTAAAAGGCTTTTGGTGCCATATTGTTGAGGGCCTAATCCTTCTTTACGAGTTATTAAAGGATACTCCTCTTTAGTTTTTTCTTCTTTATTTACGCTTATTAGTTCAACTAAAAATATCCAACCTTTGGTAAAATCGTATTCATAAATAAATTTTTGATTGGTATTTTTTATTTCATTGCCTATTGGAACTTCTTGCATAAATAAGGGAGGTGCAGCATATTCTTTATCATATTTTTCAAAAGTTATTTCTCTACCCCTTTGCCAATTGTCATTACTTCTGTAAAAAGTTGCAGCGTGTTTACTATCAAATTCAAAAGCTTTTAGAATAGTAAAATGAAGAAGTTCAAAAGTTTGGGTATGTTTTATTGCAATATCTCTATAAACAGCATCGTCTTCTTCTAAATAAATTCTAAATTTTAAAACTGCCATGTGTTTGGTTTGTTTGTAAATATAAGTTGAAAATTTTTAAACAAATTTGCTAATAATAAAAAACTAGTTATTGCTTTGGATGCAGGTTTAATTCGCTTGCTTTTAGCAACATAAATTGGTATGCAGCAGCATAATTATTTTCAATTTTACCATCTAAAATAGCTTCTTTTATAGCGTCTTTAATAATGCCAACTTCTTTAGATGGAGTTAAAGCAAAGGTTTGCATAATATGCTCTCCACTTATAGGAGGTTGCCAATTACGTATATTATCTTTAGCTTCTACTTCTTTCATGCGTTCTTCAACAAGCTTAAAATTGTTTAAATATTTTTCTACTTTTTGCTTGTTTTTACTCGTTATATCTGCATTACACAAAAGCATTAAAGCATCAATATCTTCTCCTGCATCGTACAATAATCTTCTAATGGCACTATCGGTAATATTTTCTTTTGTTAAAGAAATTGGCCTCAAATGCAGTGCTACTAATTTTTTTACAAACCTCATTTTTTCATTTAATGGAAGTTTTAATTGGTTGAAAATTTTAGGAACCATTTTTGCACCAACAATCTCATGAGAGTGAAATGTCCAGCCTAAACCATCTTCAAATTTTTTAGTTGCAGGCTTTCCAATATCATGTAGCAATGCAGCCCATCTAAGCCATAAATCTTGTGTGTGTTCACAAATATTATCAAGTACTTGTAAGGTGTGATAAAAATTATCTTTATGCCCTTTATTATCTACATATTCTGTTCCATGTAAAGCCATCATTTGCGGAAAAATTATTTCTAACAAACCAGATTTGCTTAATAAGTGCCAGCCAATAGATGGCTTTTTGCTCAACATTATTTTATTTAATTCATCTGTAATTCTTTCTTGCGAAACTATTTTAATACGATTGGCATTGGCAATAATTGCCTCAAAAGCTTCGGGTACAATTGTAAAGTTTAATTGTGTAGCAAATCGTATAGCCCTCATCATTCTTAATGGGTCATCGCTAAATGTTTTGGATGGTTCTAATGGTGTTTTAATAATACCTTGCTCTATATGTAATAATCCATTAAATGGGTCAATTAATTTCCCAAAATCTTCTGTATTTAAGCTAATTGCTAAAGCATTAATAGTAAAATCTCTTCTGTTTTGGTCATCTTCTAAAGTGCCTGTTGCTACTTTTGGTTTTCTACTTTCAATAGTGTAGCTTTCTTTTCTAGCACTAGCAAATTCTATTTCAAAACTTGTAGAATTGTTTTTAGATGAATTTGTATGAAGGTTAATTTTTAACTGTGCTGTACCAAATGTTTTAAAGTAAGCTACATTGGGGGTAGGTTTAAAAAATGTAGCTGTTAAGTGTGCTAATTCAATACCATTATTTAAACAAACAATATCTGCGTCTTTGGTAGGTCTTCCAATAATTTTATCTCGTACAAATCCACCAATTAAATAACTTTTTGTATTTAATTGACTAGTGGCATTTGTAATTTTTTTTAAAATACATAACTCTTGTTCTGTGCACTGTATATCCATACAGGGCAAAGATAATATTCAAATTGTAAGAATTTGTTTTTACAATTTTTAATTCAATTAATATAAAAAATATGGATTAATAAAAAACATCGTTTGCAAAAAAATCTGAATCAAAATAAGGATGTTGTTTACGCAAATCGTTATTTAATGGTAGTAGATTAAAACTGTTGTAATTTTTTTCTTTTAATACATTTTTTATGGTATTAGCAAAACCTGTTGCAGTCATTGTAATTAAAAACTGTTGCACTTTTTCAGTAGGTATGTTTAAGATAAACTGTGTCATAGAATTTAATTTAATAGGTTTATAATACCTATATAGACAACACAATTAGTGCTACAACATACTTTTTAGCGTTAAGGTTTTGTTACAAAATTTGCTTTAAAGAATTGATTATATAGTAACAGAATTACTATGCACAGCAGCAGCAATTTCTTTTATAAGTGAAGTGTCTTTTTCTATTGCATTTCCTACAACAATAACATCGGCACCTGCACTACAATTTCTATACGCTTTTTCTGCATCAATAATTCCGCCACCAATAATTAAAGGAGATTCAATGTTGCTTGCCACTTTTTCAATCATAGATTCAGTAATTGGGCGTTTAGCACCACTACCAGCATCCATATAAATTAATTTCATGCCAAGCATTTCACCAGCCATAGCTGTACAAACTGCAATATCATTTTTATCAGAAGGTATGGGTGTGGCATTTGAAATATACGAAACTGTTGTAGGAGCTCCACCATCAATAACCATATAACCAGTTGGCATAATCTCTAACCCACTTTTTTTAACAAAAGGAGCACTAACAACATGCTGGCCAATTAACAATTCCGGATTACGTCCAGAAATTAAAGAAAGATATAAAAGAGCATCGGCATACTTACTAACTTGAGAAGGTGAACCAGGAAAAAGTACAACAGGAATAGAACATTTTGCTTTTAATTGCTTTATACAATCATCTAAATGATTGGATATAACCAACGATCCACCCACAAAAAAATAGTCCACTTTGGCATCCACTGCAAGCATTACAAGCTTATCTAAAGATTGTTCATTTACTTTATCAGGGTCGATAAGTACAGTAAAAGATTTTTTTCTTTGTAATTTATTTTTTCTGAATGTATTGTATAAATCCTGCTTCATGCAATTAGTTAAATAAATGGTATTGCAAAAATGCAAAAAAGTATTGCTTATTCCAAGTTTGGTTAAAAATATACAATAAATGCTATAAAATTAACTTTTAAGAAGAATAAATTTAATTAACTGGTTTAATAACAATTATATAAACAAAGTAATTTGTTCCAATATGCTTTATTATGAGAAATAGATGAATTTTCCATAAATATTTTTTAAGTTATTCTACCTCAAATGTTAAAAACTTAGCAAACTCAAAGTGGCTTTGAGTTACCAAAAAATTAACATTCCTTTTCCACAACCTGTGGATTTTATAGGTACGGAAAATTGAAGTGCAACAAATATTTTCGTTAACCACTAAACTTTTTTGTTTAGAAAGGCAAAATTTATAAAACATCATTAACCACCCATAAATTCTATCACAAATGGCTAACAACAAAAAAACCAAACGTCTTCAGTTCAGCCGTAAATTCACACAAGATGGTATAAGCCCATACGATCTGTTTGAATACGACTATCGTACCAGTGTAATTAAAAATCCTAATGGAGAAGTAGTTTTTGAGATGAATAATGTAGAAGTTCCTAAGCAATGGAGCCAAATAGCTACAGATATTCTTGCACAAAAGTATTTTAGAAAGGCAGGTGTTCCACAACAAGATGGCACTTTGGGTAGAGAAACAAGTGTAAAACAGGTTGCCCATCGTATGGCAAACTGTTGGAAAGTTTGGGGAGAACGATACGATTATTTTGAAACCTCAGAAGATGCACAAATTTTTTACGAAGAATTAGTTTATAGTATATTAAATCAAAGTTGTGTTCCTAATAGTCCGCAATGGTTTAATACTGGTTTACATGAAAGTTATGGAATTACAGGTAAGCCACAAGGTCACTACTATGTTGATTCAGTGGACGGACAATTAAAAAAATCTACCAATGCATACGAACGCCCACAACCACATGCTTGTTTTATTTTAAGTGTTAATGATGATTTAGTGAATGATGGTGGTATTATGGATTTATGGATTAGAGAAGCAAGAATTTTTAAATATGGTTCTGGCGTTGGAACTAATTTTTCTCAAATACGTGGTAGTGGAGAAAAATTAAGTGGTGGTGGTACTTCTAGTGGTTTAATGAGTTTTTTAAAAATTGGAGATAGATCTGCTGGAGCCATAAAAAGTGGAGGTACAACCCGTAGAGCAGCTAAAATGGTTTGTTTAGATTTAGATCATCCGGAAGTGATGGAATTTATTAACTGGAAGGTAGAAGAAGAAAAGAAAGTAGCTGCTTTGGTTGCTGCTGGATATGACAATAGCTATGAAGGAGAAGCTTACTCTACAGTAGCAGGCCAAAACTCTAATAACTCATTAAGAATACCTAACGAATTTTTTAAAGTATTAGAAGAAGGCGGAGATTGGGAATTAAAAGCAAGAACAGATGGCAGGGTGATGAAAAAAATTCCTGCTAAAGAAGTATGGAACCAAATTGCTTATGCTGCATGGCGTTGTGCAGACCCAGGAACACAATACGATACTACAATTAACGAATGGCATACTTGCCCACAAGGTGGAAGAATTAATGCAAGCAACCCTTGTAGCGAATACATGTTTTTAGATAATACTGCATGTAATTTAGCCTCTATAAATTTAAGAAAATTCTTTGATGAACAAACCAATAAAATAGATATTGAAGGGGTAGAATATATAAGCAGGTTATGGACAGTTGTTTTGGAAATCTCTGTATTAATGGCTCAGTTTCCAAGTAAAGAAGTAGCCCAATTAAGTTACGATTATAGAACATTAGGCCTTGGCTTTGCAAACCTTGGAACTATTTTAATGCTTAGTGGTATTGCTTATGATAGTGAACCAGCAAGAGCTATTGCAGGTTCTTTAAGTGCAGTTATGACTGGTGTTACTTATAAAACATCGGCAGAGATGGCTTCGTTTTTAGGCACCTTTCCTCGTTACGAAGAAAATAGGGTAGATATGTTACGAGTAATGCGTAACCACCGTGCAGCAGCTTACGATGCTAATGAAGCTTATGAAGGGCTTAGTGTAAAACCAATTGGCATTAATGCAAAATATTGTCCCGATGATTTATTGAAAGCTGCAACAAAAGCCTGGGATGATGCAGTACAAATGGGCGAAAAATATGGTTATAGAAATGCTCAAACCACAGTAATAGCACCTACAGGAACTATCGGTTTAGTAATGGATTGTGATACCACTGGTGTAGAGCCAGATTTTGCTTTGGTTAAATTTAAAAAACTTAGCGGCGGTGGATATTTTAAAATAATTAATGGTGCTGTTCCTAATGCTTTAAAAAATTTAGGATATACACAAAACCAAATAGATGCAATTGAAAAATATGCAGTCGGTGCTGCAAGTTTTGAAGGAGCACCTTTTATTAATCCTCAAATATTAATTGCAAAAGGATTTACAACCGATGAAGTTAATAAACTAAATACTGCTGCAAAATCGGCTTTCGAAATTGGTTTTGTATTCAATAAATTTATTTTAGGAGAAGCTTGTTTACAACGATTAGGATTTACAGAAGAACAATATAACGACTGGAGCTTTAGCTTATTAGAAGCTTTAGGTTTTAGCGATGAAGAAATAGATGCTGCTAATGATTATGTATGTGGCACAATGACTGTAGAAGGAGCACCATATTTAAAAGAAGAGCATTTACCTGTTTTTGATTGTGCTAATAAATGTGGTAAAAAAGGAGTTCGTTATATACATGCACATGGACATATTAAAATGATGGCAGCCTGCCAACCATTTTTAAGTGGAGCAATTTCAAAAACAATTAATTTACCACACGAAGCAACTGTAGAAGAAATTGCAGAATGCTATAAACTAAGCTGGGAACTTGGTTTAAAAGCAAACGCTTTATATAGAGATGGAAGTAAGTTATCGCAACCGTTAAGTACTAAATCAGACAAAAAGAAAAAAGTAGATACTACTACAGAAACAACACAAGAAGACAATAAAGAAGAATTAATGGTTAACGAAGCTTCTAATATTGTAGATCTTTCTAAACTATCTGTAGAAGATTTATTAGAAGAGGTTACTAAAAGAATGAATGCCTCTACCGATACAACTTTAAAACGCCAACTTTCTAGAATAGTTGAAAGGAAATCTTTACCAGCAAAAAGAAGAGGCTTTACACAAAAAGCAAAAATTAATGGACAAGTTATTTTCTTAAGAACAGGAGAATATGGGGATGGCACTTTAGGGGAAATATTTATTGACTTGGCTAAAGAAGGATCAACAGTTAGAAGCTTAATGAACTGCTTTGCCATTGCTGTATCGGTTGGTTTACAGTTTGGTGTGCCTTTAGAAGAATTTGTAGAAAAATTTGTGTTTACAAGGTTTGAACCAGCAGGAATGGTAGATCATCCAAACATTAAAACTACTACCTCTTTAGTTGACTTTGTATTTAGAGCATTGGCTTATGAATATTTAGGCAGAACAGATTTAGTGCATGTTTTAGATAAACCAGAAATTGGAAACTTAGGTAATGATGATGAATTTAACGAACAACAGGAGTTGAGTAGTGTTAGAATAACAGCTTCTCCAAAAAATCACAAACACCAAGTAACCTCAACAGCAACTGTAAAAGCAGAAGCCGGCATAGATGCAGTTAATGCAGCTGCAAAAAATATGCAAAGCGATGCACCTGCTTGTAATGTATGTATGCACATTACTGTAAGAAGTGGCACTTGCTATAAATGCTTAAACTGTGGCAACAGTATGGGTTGCAGTTAAAAAATATTTTAAGTAATGAAGGCAGAGATATGTAAAAAGTATCTCTGCTTTTTTATTTGTAATTATTACCAAAATTTTCTTACTATTAAAAGTTAAATAGAGAAAAAACAGAGGAAGGGTGTGACACATACAGTGCTACATTGTTGGCTACACCTGATAACTATACATTAAAAAATATTTCGGTGTAACCCATTACATTGTTTTGAAAATAAAATTGTTATTTTGATTGTATGAATAAAGCCACAACCATAAGCAAAGAGAATGCCAGTACACATAAATCTTTGCAGGATATATATATTCATGGTGCAAGGATGCATAATTTAAAAAATGTTTCTGTAACTATTCCAAGAAATAAATTAATTGTGGTAACTGGCGTTAGTGGCAGTGGCAAATCATCGCTTACAATTGATACTTTGTTTGCAGAAGGGCAGAGGCGTTATGCAGAGAGTTTAAGCTCTTATGCAAGGCAGTTTATGGAACGTATGGCAAAACCAGATGTGGATTATATTAATGGCTTATGTCCTGCTATAGCAATTGAACAAAAAGTTATAACACGTACTCCAAGAAGTACTGTTGGCAGCATGACAGAAATGTATGATTATTTGAAACTATTGTATGCAAATATTGGTAAAACTGTTAGCCCAATTAGTAATGACATAGTAAAGAAACAGGATGTGGCAGATGTATTAAATGTTATTCAGCAACTTAATAAAGGCACTAAAGTTTTTATTATTGTACCATTTAAACAACATGCAAAAAGAAATACAAGAGAAGAGTTAAACATATTGCTACAAAAGGGTTTTACAAGAGTTGCTATGAATAACAATTCTACCACAACAGAGCCAGAAATATTAAAGATTGAAGCATTATTGGAGCTGGATAATAAAACATTTAAAGAAAAAACTGCCTCAAATTTTCAAGTATTAATTGATAGAATTGTTTGTGAAGAATTTGAAGAAGAAGATATACACCGATTAACAGATAGTATTTCTACAGCCTTTTATGAGGGAGATGGAATTGTTAATGTGGTTACTAATACAAACAAAAATTACCAATTTAATAATAGGTTTGAGTTAGATGGAATGAGGTTTGAAGAGCCATCGCAAAATTTATTTTCTTACAATAACTCCTATGGTGCCTGTACTGTTTGCGAAGGCTTTGGGCAAACTTTAGATATTGATGAAAACTTAGTAATACCAGATAAAATGCTAAGCGTTTTTGATGGTGCAGTTGCACCTTGGAAGGGAGAGAAAATGATTTGGTGGAAAGAACAGTTTATAAAAAATGCAGTTGGATTTCCTATTCATAAACCTGTGGTAGATTTAACTAATGAACAATATGAACAACTATGGAAAGGTTTTGGAAAAGCACTTGGTATTGATGATTTTTTTAAAGAAGTAGAAGCAAACTTATATAAAGTTCATTATAGAGTTATGCTTAGCAGGTATAGAGGTAGAACAAAATGCAGGCATTGTAAAGGATATAGGTTAAGGCCAGAAGCATTGTATATTAAAATTAACCATATGCATATTGGAGAGCTTTGCGAAATGCAAGCAAAAGATTTAAAAGTATGGTTTAATGATTTAGAATTATCTGCCAATGAAAGCAAAGTTGCACAAAGAGTTTTATTGGAACTACACCAGCGTTTACAAACTTTAATTGATGTAGGATTGGGTTACTTAACTTTAAACAGATTAGCAAACAGTTTAAGTGGGGGAGAAAGCCAAAGAATACAGTTAACAAGAAGCTTAGGCTCTAATCTTACCGACTCTTTATATATACTAGATGAGCCTAGTATTGGTTTACATAATAGAGATACAGAAAAACTGATTAAAGTTTTACAACACTTAAAAAAACTAGGAAATACAGTTGTTGTAGTAGAACATGATGAAATGATGATGAGAGAGGCTGATTATATAATTGATATGGGGCCATTAGCTGCCCATCTTGGTGGAGAAGTTGTAGCAACAGGTAATTACCATGAGTTAATTAAAAATAAAAACTCATTAACTGGTAAATATTTAAGTAAAGAACTTCAAATTAATTTTAACCAAAAGGAAAGAAAATTTTTTGACAAAATAACAATTGAAGGAGCAAGGCAGAATAACTTAAAAAATATTACTGTAGATTTTCCTTTAAATGTAATATGTGTGGTAACAGGTGTAAGTGGTAGTGGTAAAACTACTTTGGTAAAACAAATTTTATATCCTGCTTTACAAAAAATTAAAGGAGAGTTTGCAGAAATGCCAGGCCTGCATAAATGCATTAAAGGCAGTATAGATGTAGTTTCTCAAATAGAAATGATTGATCAAAATCCAATTGGCAAATCATCAAGAAGCAACCCTGTTACTTATATAAAAGCTTATGATGCTATTAGAACATTATTTTCGAACCAACCATTATCTAAAATAAGAGGCTTTCAACCCAAACATTTTTCATTTAATGTAGATGGAGGCAGATGTGATACCTGTAAAGGAGAAGGAGAACAAATTATTGAAATGCAATTTTTAGCAGATGTGCATTTAACTTGTGAAGTGTGTAATGGAAAAAGATTTAAGGAGGAAGTGTTAGAAGTTTTGATTAATAATAAAAACATTGATGATGTGTTACAAATGAGTGTAGAGGAAGCTATACTTTATTTTGAAACAGTAAAAGATGGAAAACAAGTAGCTAAAGCATTACAACCTTTGCAAGAGGTAGGATTAGGATATATTAAATTAGGACAAAGCTCAAGCACATTATCTGGTGGAGAAGCACAGCGTGTAAAATTAGCTTCATTTTTAGGAAGAGGAAAGGGGCATGGTAATATACTTTTTATTTTTGATGAACCTACTACTGGCCTTCATTTTCATGATATAAAAAAATTACTTGCCTCTTTTAATGCATTAATTGAGCAAGGCCATTCCTTAATTATTATTGAGCATAATACAGATGTAATTAAATGTGCAGATTGGGTAATTGATCTTGGCCCAGAAGCTGGTGATGGTGGTGGAAATCTTGTATTTGCAGGCACACCTTCTCAACTAAAAAAGTGTAAGGAGAGTTATACAGGAAAATATGTATAAAATAATTTAGCTACGTTCAATGGCTCTTAACCATCGTTCAGGCAATTCTTCGGATGCAGCTAAAATATAATCTGACTGGCTGCAAGCAATATATTTTCCATCTGGCAATTGCATCCACCATCTTCCTGTTCTTTTGCTTTGTAAAAAGGAGGCAGGTTCGCCTGCAAGAAATAAATGAAATTCATTAAAATTTTGTGAGTGCTCAATGGCCGATTCATGTTTGCTCTTATAAACACCATCCATAAAATACCATAACATTTGGCTTATTTGTTTAGCAGTTAAATTATGAACATCTTCTTTAGCATTATTAAATCCATAAATACCAACTGTACTAACATTATTACTTAAACCTGCAAACTGCATAAGGGTACAAGCTTCCTCTCCTGTAAATCCATTGGGAGAAACTTTATTGTAAGGTGCATAAGCATTTTGAATAGAAGCAATATCAAAACTTACCATATTGCTATTTCTTATTACAGGTTCCATTTCTTCAATATTCTCTTTTACTTTTCCTACTCTAAAACAATCAAACCTTAATTTATCAATTGTTTCTAACATGGTAGGATGTACTAAATAACTTTGAAACCCAATGTGGTTATAGTGTTTGATAAAATTAGGGCTGCCGCAAAGCATTTCCATTAAAAAATAATTACTTAATAAGTTGCTTTCAATGTCTAAATCTATAGTAGCATCAATATTGGTTACTTCTATTATTTTATTTAAAGCCGAATAAGCTCCATATTGTGCTGTAGTTACATCGTGGCTACCTCCAAGAATAATTACTTTTTTATTATTATTAATTAATTCTCTTACTACAGTTTTTAATGCAGCATAGGTATCTTGAATAGTTGTACCTATTTTAATATTTCCTAAATCAGCAAGATGAACATCTTTGTGCCAATGATATAAACTATAAAATTGAGAACGAATAAAATTAACTGAATTAAGAGGTAAATTATCTGTTCCGGCACCTCTAATTTCATTACAGCCAATTATTACAATATCTATGTTAGTTAAATCAGGTATAAAACTTTCAAATACAACAACATGGTTACCTAATTGATTTTCTTTAAAGCCTTCATCGTTAGATAATTCATACATATTGATAGGCTCAATAAAATCTATAATAGTATCAAAACTCATGGTATAAATGATTTGTAACAAACCTACATAATATTTTTTTTTTATGTAGTAATGTTGAAAACAGCAAAAACTTTCTGCAGGTTACCAACAAAAAAAGAGGCTGATTATTATTCAACCTCTTCATTTTTTTTAATTACATGAATTAATCAGCTACTATTATACCACTTGCTAACAAATTAATTTCCTTTTTTGGTTTTGTAATAGCATCTATCTCTTGTTGTGTTTTTTTGGCATCTTCAGCATAATGCTTTAACTCTTCTACCGATGTAGTTTTTATGGAAGCCACACCATTTAGCAAAATATACTTACCTTCTACTGCTACTGGTAAAAAGAAAGCATAATCTTTCATTTTTACAAAAGCAGTGGTATTATCATTTATTTCTAATTTTAGCCAACATCCTTTTTTAGGGCAAACTTCTAAAACCTTTGCCTTAAAAACTCCTTCTAAACTTTCTTTATTTTCTAATTTCTCTGGCAAATTTGCAGCATTTATTATAGTTGTATATTTAAAATTTTCGCCATAGCTATCACCCTTATTTGCTTTACCTTCTGGTGGTTGTGCCATACTAAATACACTAATAGCAAGTAGTGTTATTACAAAGTTTATTCTCTTCATTATTAAATAATTTGTTGCAAAATTAATAAAACCATTGTAATTGCCTAAAATTTGTAGGTTGTAACATATAATCTCAATAATTATTGTATGCTTTTTTGCCAACATTTCCACAGTGGTGGAATACTTCTGTTTTATTAATTAGTTAGAATTATCGTAGTTTGAATTGTGTTTATGATTATTCATCACTTAAACGCTATTGTTTAAAATGATTTTCATGAACTAAAAATAGCACCTATGCTTGAAACCAAAGAAATTAATGCATTGTTTACATTGATTGATGATCCTGATGAAGAAGTATATAGTACCGTTTCTAACAGGATTATAGGCTTTGGAAAAGACATTATACCAAACTTAGAAAATCTTTGGGAAAATACCCTTAGCGAAGCTGTGCAAAGCAGAATTGAAATGCTTATTCACAGTCTTCATTTTACCGATTTAAAACAAAGTTTTATTGATTGGCGAGATAGTGCCTATGCCGATTTATTAACTGGTGCATTACTGGTTGCTAAGTATCAATACCCAGATTTACACACAACCCCTGTTTTACAGGATATTGAAAAAATTAGAAGAAACGTTTGGCTTGAGCTGAATAATTATTTAACACCTTTAGAACAAGCCAATGTATTAAGTAGTATTATTTACAATTATTACAACTTAAAAGGAGGGGAGGTAAACTATAATAATGTAGATGAATTTTTTATACATAAAGCTTTAGAAAGTAAAAAGGGCAATGCAATTTCTAATGGAATTTTATATCAAATTGTTTGCGATAAATTAGATATCAATGCAAAAATTATAAATATTCCTAAACAAATGATATTAGCTTTTTATCATAAAGATCTTGATTTAGATAAAAGCAAAACTAGCCCACAAGATAAAATATTATTTTATGTAGATGGAGTGAATGGGCAAGCATACGGCCATCAGGATATAGATAATTATTTTAAAAGAATTTCTGTACCGCCTGTGCCAGCTTATTTTAAGCCTATTTCAAACAAAAGAATTATACAAGTATTATTAGATGAAACAGGCAAATGTTTTAATACAACTTCTAATTTGTATAAACAAACCGAATTAACACAACTTGCCAATATTTTAGATGAACAATAAATTGAATTTATTTTTACTTTTAAAATATAAACAATAATTATTTAATACAGATACATGTATTTAGCTAAAACATATTGGTGGTTAAAAGCATTGTATCCAACTTTTATTTGGAATAAAAGCAGAGAAGAAAAAGTAATATACCTAAGTTTTGATGATGGCCCAAACCCAACAGTAACACCATTTGTATTAGATTTATTAAAGCAATACAAAGCCAAAGCAACATTTTTTTGTATAGGTAAAAATGTAGTTCATTTTCCAGCACTTTATCATCAAATAATAAACGAAGGCCATTCAGTAGGTAATCACACACAACACCATTTGAATGGCTGGCAAACTAAAACAGAAAAATATATCCACAATATTCAAACTGCTGCCTTACAAATACAATCAAATCTTTTTAGACCACCCTACGGTAGAATTAAACGAGCACAAGCAAATAAATTAACCAAAAATTCTAGTAATCCTTTTCAAATAATAATGTGGGATGTTTTAAGTGGAGATTTTGATACTAATATTTCAGGCGAACAGTGCTTTATTAATGTTACCAATAATACCGAAAATGGAAGTATAATTGTTTTTCATGATAGTGATAAAGCATGGGAAAGATTGAGTTATACTTTACCTAAAATACTGGAGTTGTATAGCAAACAAGGGTTTGAATTTAAAGCCTTGTAATTGATATAGTATCTTTTTGCTTTAATTTTTTGTAGCTACCACTTTTAGTCCAATAATTGAAGATATAAGTAGCATTAAAAAAAATAATCTCCAAAAATTTGTTGGCTCTTTAAAAACAAAAATACCAATTAGTACTGTACCAACTGCCCCAATACCTGTCCATACTGCATAGGCTGTACCAATTGCTATGGTTTCAATTGCTTTCATTAATAAGAGCATGCTTATAATAAGGGCAATAAAAAAGCCTACATACCAAATAATTTGTTCCATGCCTGTTGCTTGTTTTGCTTTACCTAAACAAAAAGTAAAACTAACTTCTGCTATTCCTGCTAAAATCAAAAGCAACCAATTCATAGTAAAAAATGAGAGTAAAATTGAATATAGATTGTATTAACTAAAGTACATTTTTAATGCTTCATGTTCTTTTAGTTCTTCAACAATATTAGTTAATAAGGGTTTGTAAATAAAATCAATAATATTGCTATATTGTTGTGCTTTCATAAAATCTTGTGGGTTAATACTAGAGGTTAAAATAGCAATCTTTGTTTCTGTAAGCCTATTAGCGTATTTTCTTTCATAATGGTCTAAAAAACCCCACCCATCTAATACAGGCATGTTTAAGTCTAATAAAATTAATTCAGGCATTACAACATTTTTACTTTTATCTAGGTTCTTTTCAAAATAATTAGAAAAGAAGTTGATACACTTTTGGCCATTCTCAAAATGAGTTACAGCACTAGCAAACTCTGTATTTTTGATAACCATTTCACAAATTTTTACTGTAATAGGGTCATCATCTACAATAAATAATGAAGTAAGCATGTTGTTTTGATTTAAAAAATTAAAAAATCATTTTTTAAAATCATCTGCACTAAAATTAAGTGGCAATAAATCTGCAACACTTTTAATAATATAAACTTTACCTACTTGGCCACCTAAAATTAATCTTATAGGTTGTTTTACTCTTTGTTCATACTCTAATAAATACTGCCTGCACATACCACATGGTGAAATAGGGTGGTTGTTCAATCCATTTTTATTCAAATAACTAATAGCCATAGTTTTTAATGGAATATTGGGAAAGCTTGTAGCTGCAATAGCTAATAAAACTCTTTCGGCACAAGTACCTACAGGGTAAGAAGCATTTTCTTGATTGGTACCTGTTATTATTTGGTTATTGTTTAACATTGCTACTGCACCCACATAAAAGTTTGAATAAGGTGCATAAGCATTTTCGGCTATTTTTTGAGCCAATTGTAAAAGTTTTACATCGGCTGCATCTAGTTCTTCTATACTTTTAAATTCATCTATTTCAATACTGAATTTAGCTACGGACATACATTATTCTTTTTAATTAATAAGCTATTAAAGAAATATATAAAAGCTTATCTGATAGGAAAGATAAGACTATTTTATGATATTAAATAATCTTTTCCATCTAGGGCCTTTATCCCAACTAAACCATATTAAGGATGCTCTACCTACAATTTGAGTTTCGGGTACAAAACCCCAAAATCTGCTATCTTGGCTATTATGCCTATTGTCACCCATCATCCAATAATAATTGTATTTAAAAGTATAGGTGGTAGTAGGTTTCCCATCTACTAAAATTTCATTGCCATTTACTTGAAGAGTATGGCCTTCGTAGCTTGTAATGGCTCTGTAATATAGAGATAGTGTATTTGTGTTTAAATCAATTTTTGCACCAGCTTTAGGTATATAAATTGGGCCATAATTATCTCTTGAAAAATGATGATGTAAAGAATCGAAAGGAAAATAATAAGCTTGTGCTGCAAATGCATCGTATTGTTCTATTGCAGGTTCTACTTTAATAACTCCTTTTAATTGTTTTATTTTTGCAGCATCTTCTTCAGTCATAATTATTTCAGCCATTCCTGTTCTGGCAAAAGAGGCATTGATAGAATCTTGATAAGCCAAATAATATTGATCTGTTCTTATATCAATGTTATAGTTTGATTTTAAATCATCAAAATTTAAGCCTGCTTTTGTAGCATTTACTATAAAGGTTCTTTGTGCAAATTTTGGAATGGGTTGTTTCACTTTATTAATATACACTATGCCATCTTTCACTTCTAAAGTATCTCCTGCAACAGCTACACAACGTTTAATATAATTATCTGTTTTATCGGCAGGGTGAACAATAATATCGTTTTCAAATCTATTCCAAACTGCATCTCTTCCATATTGTCTTACTAAAGAATAATAAGTAACTAACGAACCATACTCTGGCAAATTAATAATTGTATCTCCTTCGGGAAAATTAAAAACAACAACATCGTTTCTATGTAATTTATCATAGCCTGGAACTCTTTTGTAACCTAGCTGTATCCATTTTAAGTATGATGGCTTTTGAGAGCCAGGCATTAAATTATGAACAAAAGGAAAACTTAATGGAGTTTGAGGAACTTTTGGCCCATAAGCCATTTTGTTTACAAATAAAAAGTCGTTAACCAATAAAGTTTTTTCCATACTACCCGATGGAATAACATAGGCTTCAAAAATAAAGGTTCTAATGATTGTTGCAGCTACAATTGCAAAAACTGCAGCATCAATCCACTCTCTTGATATTGGCTTTTTATATCTTTTAAAAACTTCAGAACCGCCCCATTTTGTTTCTTTATCAAAACCAATGTAAGGTAAATAAGCAAAGGGTACTAAAACAAATAAAGTATGATGAATTAAATTTATTTTTCCAAAATGCATCAGAAAAATTATTGTAATCCAAATGGTAATAAATTGTCCTGCTATTGGTATTAATTGTAGCCAAAACCATTTCTTACTTATGTTACATTTGTTTACAATTAGCCAGGTGTTGTAAAATGGAATAAATGCTTTCCATGCTTCTATACCTGCTTTTTTGAACAAACCATATATTCCAATATGCCAACCTATTATTGCAGCAATAAAATAAAATAAAACCATATATTTTTTAATTTATCAATTTTATTAATCTTGTTTATTTGTTAGAAGTTAAAGAAATGTTTTTTAAAGATATAGGAATTAATATTTAGCGTAACAAAAATAACCGTATATACTAAACAACAAAGTATTAAATGGTAATTTGGGTATTTATAAGGTATAAATGGTGTTGCAGTTTTGTTAAAGCAATTTTAGATAAAGGAAGGATGCGTTTGTAAGAATGCATTACAATTGCTCTCAAAGTTTTTTTCAATTGATGCTTTACCTCTTCAAAATTTATAAATAGTTATAAATATTGTTATACAGTGCTTACTTTTTTATTTTGAATACCAAATGAAATAATTTAATAAAATATTGTAAGTTGATATTAATCTAACTAAAAGGCTTAGGATTAGTGTTTAAATAATAAGATTAAATTTTTAAAAGAAAATTTAATAATGCAGTTTCGTAGTAAATAAAATTTAGTAGGTGTTCGCCATGCTTTAGCGTACAAAATACTTATTCTACCAAATCATTTTTTACTGCATAAAAAACTAAGCCTGCAGTATTTTTTGCCCCAAAACGTTCCATTAATCTTTCTTTTATGGTTTCAACAGTTCTGGCACTTATATTCATTTTATCGCCAATTTGCTGACTGGTAAACTCCATGCATATATATCTTAAAACTTCTCTTTCTTTTTCAGAAATTTCATCGGGGTTGGCATTAATTGTTATACTTTTTGATTTATTGTGAGCTCTTTTTAATAATATTCTGTTTACATAATTATTTAAATAATAGCCTTTAGTGGCAACTTCTAAAATTGCTTTTTTTATTTCTAATGGGTCGGCATTTTTTAGTAAATAACCATTAGCTCCATTTTCCATTAAGTGTGTTACAAACTTTTCTTCATCGTGCATGGTTAAAATGAGCACTGCTATTTTAGGGTAATGTTTGTTTATATATTTTGTTGCTTCAATACCATCCTTAACTGGCATTCTTAAATCCATTAAAACTACATTTGGATTGGCTTCTTCTATATTTTTTAGTAATTCCTCACCGTTACTTGCTTCTAATACAAACTTAATATTACTATAAGGTCTTAAACACATAATAACTCCTTTTCTAAAAATTAGGTGGTCATCTGCAATGGCTACTTTTATTTCTGCTGACATAGTTTTGCTAAGTTAAGTAAGAATATTTCTATTGAATTGTAACTAATGAAAAGAATTTATGAGTTACTAATTTATTTTCTTTTATCAAATTCGTTATTCCAAATTTTAGCAGTTTCAGTAATTTTATTTTCTACTTCTGCTTGCATAGTTTGTTTAAAATGTTCTAAAGCTTCTGCAATATTTTTATTTTGTAGTGCAATTATTTGGGCTGCTAAAATAGCTGCATTTTTTGCAGCATTTAGAGCTACAGTTGCAACTGGTACACCATTAGGCATTTGAAGTATGGATAGGATAGAATCCCATCCATCTATAGAGTTTGAGCTTTTTATAGGCACACCAATTACAGGTAAAGTGGTAATACTTGCAATCATACCAGGTAAATGGGCTGCACCACCTGCACCTGCAATAATTACTTGTATGCCTCTTTGATTTGCTGTTGCAGCATAACTCATTAAACGTTGCGGCGTTCTATGAGCCGAAACAATAGTTAATTCAAAAGCTATGTTTAATTGTTGTAAAAAACTTGCTGCAGCTTGCATTACAGTTAAGTCGCTATCGCTACCCATAACTATACTTATTATTGTTGGTTGTTTGTTTTGCATTGATTGAACTAGATTTAAAACTTAAAATATAAATAGTTTACTTATATTGAATTAACCAAAATTAATTATTAAATAACAATTAAGATAAATATGCAATAATAAAACATAACATAATCGTCATTGTAATTGCAATGAGTATGGCATATTTCTCTCCTAACCAGTTTTGTTTTTTTTGTTTTAATAGTTTATTATACAGGTTTATTTTATTAGGAAATACATTACTTAATAAAGTATATACTTTTTGATATTGATGAAATGGTAGAGCTGCTGCTGTAAGATACAGATTGTTTTCTATTTGTTGGTACTTGTCTTTTTCTGCTGTGGTTTGAATTAAATTAACCTGTAATGGTTGTAAAATATGATGAATATAAGTGGCAATCATTTCATAATCCATAGTAAATCTATTACCAGATTGTATGAAGCTTGTTAGCTGATATGTTTGCTGTACTATGGAATGGATGTTTACATTTTTATCTTCTACCAAATAATAAAAAAAGGTAGTATTGTATTTTGACCTACTTGTTGCATTACCTAAAACTTCATAAGCTTCTTTTATTTCGTTAAAAATTTGTGTTGTTTTATGGTTAATATCAGGATGAAACTGTAGTGCCAGTTTTCTATATGCTTTTTTTATTTCTTCCTGGGTGCATTGAGGCGATACTTGAAGAATTTTATAATAATTCTTTTGTAGCATTTTTAATTACTCTACAATTTAATAAAATAGATTAGTACCTAAAATAATTTATAGTAAATAGCTACAATACCTATTAAAGCTAGTAAAATAGCAAATATCTACCAATAGTCTTTGGTTTGTTTTTGTGTACTGTTATTACCATCTTCAGAATTAACCTCATCAATAATTGGAGGTGTGAAAATATGTTGTTGCTCTGCTACAATTGCAGCAGTTGTTTTCTTTTTATTACCAGAAAGATTTATTTCGGATAAATACTGATTGGCGTCCACCTCAGTTTCAAATTCTAAACTGCCAGAGGGGTGTTTTTTTATTGTGCCAATACCAGGTAAAACTATACCATTAGCTTTATTAATACCATTTTGTAATTGATAAGAAAAATCGTGAAAATTTTTTATTGCATCTACTTCTTCTATATGTAATTCAGTTGCTAAAAAATGGTAAAAAGATTTATCGGCTAATGTTGTTGTTGTTGAAAAATTAATTGTAGGATTGGGAGGTAAAATAGCATTTTTATTGTCATTAAAAGTTGCTTTGCAATTTTCAATAATTAAACACCCAATACCTGGTAAGCTTAATTTTTTATTTAAAATAAAATATTTATAAATATAAGGGTACATTCACTTGGTTTATCTAAACGAATATACAACACCTGCCAATACATTCAAACCTAAAACTTCATAACGGTTCCAACGTTCGTATTTATTATTAAATAAATTATTAAACTGTAACCATAAATTTAATTTAGGTATTATGCTGTATTCTGCACCAATATTGATGTCTATAGCAGCACTTAGTTTTTCGGTACTATTATTTTTGGATAAATATTTAGGACCTTCCCAAATAAAAACATCCGTTTTTACTAATAAATCTTTTAATACTTTCCATTTTAAACTTCCATTTATTTCTATTGGCAAAATGCCATAAGCATATTTATTGGCACTTTCTGTAAACTGATAGATGCTTGTTCCTGCCAAGAAAGAAAATTTTTCTTGAATTTGATAACCAACTTCTCCAGCAATTTTAATGGCTTGAAGGTTAGCATCATTCATCATTACAAAAGATTTTTCATCAATGGTATTGTTTACGAATAAAGGCATGTTTTTAAAGCCCAAGTAACCAACACTTGCATTGTAAGTAAAATGCTGGCCAGCAGATCCTTTAAAGCCTGCACTAACTTCTAAGACTCTTGTATTGGCAAGAAATGTAGGCTGATCCATCCAAGGGTTATAGCTAGACAAATGGTTGTAATTATTTTTAATGAACTTTCCGGTAAAGCCTGCAACTAAAATAAATTTATCGTTTTTAAGTTTTGCTTCTGCTGTAATATTTGGTAAAAGATTTACTTGCTTATTATCAAAGGCAGGTTGTAAGCCAATATTAAATTTTACCTTATTTAATTTGTATTGTACACCAGCATTTAAGAAAATTAAATTATTATTTAAAGTTTTTATATTGTCTTTATATGCTGTAATATCTGCAGTTAATCCCACATTTAACTTAAAGTTTTCTTTAAAGGTTTTAGTAACTGGCATCTCTGCAATTAAATTAAATTCACCTGCTTTCTTGGCGTCAAAAAAATAGTTGATATGTAAGGTTGGTGCATAAGTAATACCATATTGATTTGGCATTTTACGTTTATAGGTTGCAACAACTCCAATACTGTTAAATTGTTGCTTTAAATCTTTTTTGGTAAAAACTAAAGTATTGGGTTGATAGCCATATTGGTATTGGGTGTTGTTTTTATAATAAAGGCTGCCAACTAACTCATGGGCATTATTAACAATATAATTTCCAACAATATTTAAATTAGTTTTACCAAATTGTTGAAAGGGCATACTGCCTTTTGAAGAAGTATGCATAGCATAAATACTGGTAAGTTTTGATTTGCCATTACCAAAGCTTAAGCCTGTTTCAATATATGGGGTATTGTATCCACCGTAACCTACCTTAACATACTGATTATTTACCCATTGATTTGTAGAATCTACAAACAATGCTAGGGGTTTTAGAGGTACTGGTTGGTAAGAGAAAAATAGGTTTTGGGCAGGCACATTATATTTCAACGATATTTTTGAACTATCTAAAACAGGTGATGCTGCAGTAAAATTTATTTTAGCTGCATTTCTTAAAGAAGGTTTAAAAGCTGCATAAATAATTACTACATCTGGCTTGGTGGTATCTTCATTTACTTTTTTAGGTGTTTCGGTAGTAATGGGTTTTATTGGTTTAGATGTGGCTGCTGTTTGTTTTTTGGTAACTACTTTTTTGGTTGTAGTTTTTTTATTGATTTTTTTAGTATTTCTTTTTTGTGCATAGGCACTATTGCCTAAAAGCAAAACAAAAGAAAGTGCAATAAAACAAATATTTTTAATTTTTTGCATAATAGATATTTATGGTTGTTCTACTTTATTGGTTTTATTTTTTTCTTCAATTACTTTAGCTAATTTTTGTTCAGCTTCTTGTTTTAACTCTGTAATAGTTGCATTTTCTGCAATACTTTTAAAGATAGCTTCTGCATTAAAATAATCTTTTTGAATAAAGTAAATGTCTCCTAAAAGAAGATAGCTTTTGTTAACTAAATACTCATACGTGCAATATTTTT
>JAIBAV010000074.1 GCA_019695015.1 Chitinophagaceae bacterium | reverse complement strand
TTTCATAGTTATTCGTTGTGTTGCTTAGTTCTGTAGTAAGGGCTTCTTTTTCTTTTTCTAAAGCCGAAATCTCTTTTTCTAATATTTCAAATTCTCTTTTTTCTTTAAAGCTTGCTTTCTTTTTATTAATATTAGTTTGGTTAGTTGAGTTGCTGGTTTGAGTAGGTTTTACAACAACTTTCTCCTCTGTTTTATCTTGTTCCTTTTGCCAAATTCTATATTGTGTATAGGTTCCAGGAAAATCTTTGATGATTCCATTGCCTTCAAAAATAAATAAATGATCTACCAATTTATCCATAAAATACCTATCATGGCTTACAATAATTACACAACCTTGATAAGTTTCTAAAAACTGTTCTAATACAGATAAAGTAGGTAAATCTAAATCGTTGGTTGGCTCATCTAAAATTAAAAAGTTAGGATTTTTAAATAATACTATTAATAATTGTAATCGTTTTTTTTCGCCTCCGCTTAATTTGCTAATGTAGGTGTATTGTTTATCTGGTGTAAATAAAAATAGTTCTAAAAATTGTGCTGCACTTAATGAGCCACCATTAGCTAAAGGAAAATTTTCGGCAAATGTTTTTACATATTCTATTACTCTTAAGTTTTCAGTTATTTCTAAACCTTGTTGAGAAAAATTACCAAAAACAATGGTATCGCCAATATTTACTTTACCACTATCTGCTTTTTCTAATTGCTGCAAAATATTTAAAAAGGTACTTTTCCCTACGCCATTCTTACCTATTATTCCAATTCGTTCTCCTTTATTAAAAGTATAATCAAAACCATTTAAAATAATATTGTTACCGTAGCTTTTATATACTTTCTTCATTTCGGCAATTTTGCCACCTAAACGGCTCATTTTTACTTGCAATTGTACTTGAGCATCTTCTATTTTTTGCTTTGCTTTTGCCTCTATTTCATAAAAATTATCTTGCCTGCTTTTGCTTTTTGTTGTTCTTGCTTTTGGTTGCTTACGCATCCATTCTAACTCTTTTCTATATTGGTTTTTAGCCTTGTCTATACTTGCTAAATCACTTTCTATACGGGCTGCTTTTTTTTCTATATAATTTTCATAATCTCCTTTATAAATATATAAATTATCATTTTCTAGTTCCCAAATTTCATCAGTAATAGCGTCTAAAAAATATCTATCGTGTGTTACCAGTATAAGAGTTACATTTTCTTGATTTAAGTATTTCTCTAACCATTCAATCATTTCAACATCTAAATGGTTAGTTGGTTCATCCATCAATAGCAAAGTGTGGGTATGTTCAAAGCCAATTTCAATCAATGTTTTAGCTAAAGCAATTCTTTTTCTTTGTCCGCCACTTAAATTTTTTACTGTTTGTTGTAAATGATGAATATTTAGTTTTGTTAAAATTTGCTTCACTTTTACTTCAAAATTCCATGCATTCAATTCATCCATTAAGGTTGCAAGTCTTAATAATTCTTCATTATTATTTTCTTCTAATGCAAGTTCATAAGCTCTTATAGCATTTACTATAGGATGGTTAGCTTTAAATATATTATCTACAATATTTTTGTCTTCTTCAAAAGCAGGATTTTGTTCAAATAAAACAGTAGTTACTTCTTTATTAATATAAATTTTTCCAGTATCGGTAGTTTCTTTACCTGCTAAAATTTTTAATAATGTGCTTTTCCCAACTCCATTTCTGGCTATTAAAGCAATCTTATCTCCTTCGTTAATATTAAATGAAATATTTTGAAATAAAGGCTGAACACCAAAGCTCTTACTTAAATTCTCGGCTGATACATAATGCATGTGGCGAAGATAATAGAGTTTAGATTTTGCCCTATTTTTTTAACTAAAAACCTATGTTTTGTTAAACCTTTATAAGTTTAAGGCATCAAAAAATGTGTAGGCACTATATTTGCCACCATAAAATTTAAAATTTAAGATGAGAGCATTAGTACTAGTTTTAGTTATTTCTATTTTTTCTTTAAATGTTGGATATACTCAAAATGATGTAGAAGCAAAAAAAGTGTTAGATGCAGTGAGTACAAAAGTAAAATCTTTTAGTGCTATTACAGGAAATTTTGTAATTAAAACAATAACTAGTAAAGGAAAATTGAATGGCACAAAGTCTGGCACCATTTCAATGAAAGGCAGTAAATATGTTTTAAAACAAGGAAAGACACAAATTATTTGCGATGGTAATAATACTTATAGCTACGATGGCAGCAAAACCATTACTGTAGCAGCTGCTGATGATGCAGACAAAACTTTAACTCCACAAAAAATTATTGCTGGTAGTTACAGCAAAGATTTTACTTATAAACTAGTTTCTAGTAAAGGCAATTTTAATGAAATTGAATTGAAGCCGATTGATAAAAGAAAGAATTTTCAGAAAGTAAATGTTTTTGTAGATAAAGTAAAATCAATGATTACTAAAGCAAAAGTGTTAGATAAAAGCAATAATACTCTTGAATTTAGTTTTACCAACCTTAATACTAATGCAAAACTTGCTGATAAAATTTTTGTTTTTAACAAAGCCAATTATCCTAAAGATGTTGAAGTTTTAGATTAATTTTTTTTCATGTTTGAAAGTACTACACAGCTTAGAGTAAGATATGCCGAAACTGACCAAATGAATGTGGTTTATTATGGTAATTATGCTCAATACTTTGAAGTTGGAAGAGCAGAAAGTATAAGAAATTTAGGAGTTACCTATAAACAATTAGAAGAAACAGGAGTAATAATGCCAGTAGTGGAAATGCATGTAAAATATCTACGTTCGGCACATTATGATGATTTGTTGACCATAAAAACTATGATTAAAGAATTACCAACAGGGCATAAAGTTGAGTTTCATCAAGAGGTATATAATGAGGCTAATAAACTATTAACTATTGGTAAAGTAGTTTTATATTTTATAGATGGTGCCACCAAACAAAAAACAGCAATTCCTACTATTTTTAAAGATAAACTAGAAAAGTTTTTTTAGTTGTTGAAAATACCTAAAGTTTGTGTATTGTTTATTAATCAAACATAACACTATACATGAGCCCAATTGTTTTATTTTCTTTTGTAATAGGTTACTTTTTATTATTACTAGCAGTAGCATGGTACACTAGTAAAAATGCCAATAACGATTCGTTTTTTATAGGAAATAAAAACAGTAATTGGATGCTTGTTGCCTTTGGAATGGTAGGCACAAGTTTAAGTGGCGTTACTTTTGTAAGTGTGCCTGGAACAGTTGGTAGTGCAGGGTTTCAGTATTTTCAAGTAGTTATTGGATATTGTATTGGATACTTGGCAGTTGCCTATATTTTATTGCCCTTATATTATAAAATGAACCTTACTTCTATTTACAATTATTTAGAACATAGGTTTGGTAATTACAGCTATAAAACAGGGGCTTTATTTTTTATTTTATCCAGAACATTAGGTGCAACTGCAAGGCTATATTTAGTAATAAATATTTTACAGTTGTTTATTCTAGACTCTATGGGTGTTTCTTTTTGGGTTACTACTTTAATTATTTTAGCACTCATTGTACTATACACTTTTGAAGGTGGTGTAAAAACAATTGTTTATACCGATACCTTACAAACAACCTGTATGCTATTAGGCTTATTAGTTTGTATTGTTGCCATAATGAGCAAAATGGATTTAAGCCTAAGCAATAGCATACATGCTTTGAGTGATAAAGGCATGCTCCAAATTTTTAATACAGATATACATTCCTCTGGATTTTTTCTTAAACAAATTATTGGAGGAGCCTTTATTACAATTACTATGACAGGGCTTGATCAGGAAATGATGCAAAAAAATATTTCTGTAAGAACATTAAAAGACTCTCAAAAAAATGTTTTAACGCTTAGTGTTATTTTATTTTTTGTAAATCTTTTGTTCTTGTTTATGGGAGGTTTATTGTATTTATATGCAGGGCAAAATGGTATAACTTCTAAAGGCGATGACTTATTTCCGTTTATAGCCTTAAATAGTCATTTTTCTGTTGCGGTTGCAGTAATTTTTATTATAGGTTTAATTTCTGCTCTTTTTCCTAGTGCCGATGGAGCTTTGACTGCTCTCACTTCTTCATTTTGTATAGATATACTTGGTTTAAAAAAGAAGACTCAGTTTACTGAACAACAGAAAAAAAGAACTAGGTTAACCGTGCATTTTACTTTTACTATTATTTTCTTTTTATGTGTATTGGCCTTTAAATGGATTAACGATAAATCTATTATAGATGTAATTTTAAAAGTAGCTGGTTATACGTATGGGCCTTTACTTGGCTTGTTTGCATTTGGAATATTTTCTAAAAGAAAAATAAACGATAAGCTTTCTGTTGTTGTTTGTTTAATAGCACCAGTATTGGTAATTGGTATTGATATTATAAATAATTCAGAATGGTTTATTCATAAATTGAATATTACTGGAAGCATTGCAAATAGTTTACAAAACTTATCGCAACAAATTTTTAATGGTTTTAGAATTGGAATAGAATTATTAATTATAAATGGCTTATTTACTTTTATAGGATTGTATATAATTTCTAAACCAGCACCCAAAAGTTAATTAAAATTTATTCTTCCACATCATACTTTCAATGGGCTTGTTAGGCTGCCCACTATATTTTGCATTTCTCTTTTCGTTATATTTTATTTCAATTTCGCCTTCTACCGGAAAATAAATTAACTGTCCAATAGGCATTCCCTTATAAATTCTTACAGGTTGTTTTACCGATATTTCTAAAGTCCAGTTGCCACAAAAACCAACATCGCCTTTGCCTGCAGTAGCATGTATATCTATTCCTAAACGACCAGTGCTGCTTTTGCCTTCTAAAAAAGGTACATGGGCATGGGTTTCTGTATATTCTAAAGTTACCCCTAAATAAAATGCATGAGGTTGTAAAACATATCCTTCATCTGGTATTTCAAAATACTCAATTGTATTGTGTTTTTTTGCATCTAATTCTTTATCTATATAGGTTGCTAAAGTGCTGCCTAAATGTACATCATAACTGTTGCTACCTAAATCGGCTCTGTTATATGGAACAATTTTTATAGTTCCTTTATCCATTTCTTCTAAAATTCTTTTATCTGTTAGTATCATATTGTAATAATAAACTTTATTTGCAAATAAAATTAATCTTCAAGCACAAACATTAAAAAACAAATTTGTATATGCCTTTGTTTTATCAACAAAATATTAACCAATTCACAAGGCTTGCAATTTGGAAGATAGAAGAATCAGAATCTTTTTTTAGTAATACTGTTCCTTTGCAAAACTCTATAACACATAACCATAAAAGGTTACAGCATTTAGCAGGTAGATTTTTATTAAAGTATTTATACCCTAGTTTTCCTTATCATGCAATTGAAATTGCGGATACAAAAAAACCATTTTTGCCAAATGAAGATTTTCATTTCTCTATTTCTCATTGTGGAGATTATGCTGCAGCAATTGTTAGTACAAAAAATAGGGTAGGTTTAGATATTGAATTAAGTACTGATAAAATTAATAGAATTGCCTCTAAGTTTTTAAATGAAACAGAATTTAAAAACAATGCAATTAACCTACAAGAAATTACCGTTGCACAACAAAATAAATTAACACTTTTATGGAGTGCTAAAGAAGCAATTTTTAAATGGTGGGGTAATGGCAAAGTTGATTTTAGTGAAATGATAAAAACCAATTCCTTTGTTTTTTCTGAAAATGGCACAATACCAATTCAGTTTAAAAACCATTTATTACAAGCACATTACAAGCAGTTAAATAATATGTACCTGGTGTACGTTATTTCTGATATAAATACTTAATGTTTTATATCTGCAGTATTAGTATCATAATCTATTCCTTGCTTTTGTAAAATTCTTTTTACAGCAATTGCAAAAAATGCAAGATAAACAAAGCAAGCAACGCATACAATATAGCTGTATTGAATACCTAATAAATGATCGGCAGCTACATAACCTTGTAAATAGCTTATGAAACCACCACCCATAATCATCATAATTAAATAGCTACTTCCTTCGTTTGTGTGTTTGCCTAAACCTGCTACTGCTAATGTAAAAATACAAGGCCACAAAGTACTACAAAATAAGCCTACACTTATAAATGCAAATACACTAACCATACCATGTGTAAACATGCCAATTAGTAAGGCAATAATGCCCATTGCAGAAAAAATAAGTAACATTCTGGCAGGATTGCCTTTACTTAAAATGTCGCCAATTATCATGGCTATAATAACAAATGCATATACATAAAAAGGAGTTATATCATGTTGGGCAATTTTGTTTACCAATAAAAAAACTCCAAATGCTATATAGGGCATCAAAAATTTTAAAATATCTTTTGTACCTTTTTTAAAGTTAAATGCTTCTAAACTTCCTGTCCATCTACCAATCATTAAACTTGCCCAATACAAAGAAATATAAGGGGCTACTTTTTCGGTTCCAATACCCATTTTAACTTTTAAATATTCTGGTAAATTACTTGCAGTAGCCACTTCTACACCAACATAAACAAAAATTCCTATCATACCTAACCAGAGTTGAGGGTATTGAAATGCACTTTTCTTGTGCATTATTTTATCGTTACTATCTGCTTCTTCTTCTGCTACATGATCTAAATCTATTTTATTTGGAATAGATGAAAATTTGAAAAATGCAGCAACAATTAAAAACACTACACCCAACGTAAGATAAGGTATTTTTACACTTTCAATACTAGCTTCTGTGTTGTTAGAAGTTACACTTCCAAAAATGGCTAAGCTTACTAAAATAGGACCAATAGTAGTACCAAAATTATTAATACCACCTGCTAAACTTAACCTTTGAGAGCCCGTTTTAGGATTGCCCATAACAACAGTTAAAGGGTTTGCTGCAATTTGTTGTAAAGAGAAGCCTAGAGCAACAATAAACAACCCTGTAAGCATTAAATTAAAGGAGCCTGTATTAGCTGCAGGATAAAAAAGTAGAGTGCCCAATGCCGAGATAGTTAACCCTAGAGCAATACCATTTTTATATCCTAATTTATTTAAAAGATCTATTCCCATTGCTTTAGAAATAAACAAATAAATAATGGAACCAACTGTATAAGCAATATAAAAAGCTAAAGAAACCCATTGGCTTTGTGCCTGAGATAAATTAAAAGCATGTTTAAACACAGGAATTAAAATATCGTTACTGGCTGCAACAAAGCCCCAAAAGAAAAATACAGTAATTAAAGTGCCTAGTTGAGACCATTTGGTTTGGTAATGTGCAGTACTCATTTGGTTGAAATTATTTTAAAGCATGTAAAATAAACTATTTTATGTTCCGAAGAAAAATTATAAAATAAAATTTTAATTGTACATTTTGCTTTACATTTATAGATATTCAAAGTAGGTAAATAAAATAATTTGATATGGAAATAATTCATATTAGTGCAGAGTGTTACCCAGTTGCTAAAGCTGGTGGCTTAGGCGATGTTGTAGGTGCTTTGCCAAAATACCAAGCTAATGCTGGGCATTATTCTAAAGTTGTAATGCCTATGTACGAAACTAAATTTTTACATCAGAATGAGTTTGTGGAAGATTTTAAAGGAAATATTTTTTTAGGTAATTGGCAACTGCCTTATACCGTTATAAAAGAAAAAAATAATACACTTGGATTTGATTTGTATTTGGTAGATATAAAAGGATTATTGGATAGAACAGGTATTTATAATTATGACGATGATACAGAACGATTCATGGCTTTTCAGTTGGCCGTTTTAGATTGGATGCATCACTGGCAACATAATGCAGATATTGTTCATTGCCATGATCACCATACAGCTTTAATTCCTTTTATGATGCAGCATTGTTATAGTATTAAAAATAAATTAAGTTCTATACCTACTGTTTTAACCATTCACAATGCACAATATCAAGGATGGATGAGTTGGAATAAAAACCATTACTTACCACAGTATGATACTTGGAAAGCTGGATTATTAGAATGGAATAATTTAATTAACCCACTAGCCTGTGGTGTAAAATGTGCATGGCAGGTAACTACTGTTAGCCATAGCTACATGCAAGAATTAACCTGGAATAGTAATGGACTAGAAAAATTATTTGAATATGAGAAAGGAAAATGCATTGGTATTTTAAATGGTATTGATACGGAAGTTTGGAACCCCAAAACAGATAGCTTTTTAACGCATCATTACAACGCCAAAAGTGTAGTAGTTGGTAAACAAAGAGCCAAAGAAGAACTTTGTAAAACATATCAATTAGATGCACAAAAACCATTATTTGTTTTTATTGGAAGGCTAGTTGGTGAAAAAGCAGCAGACATTTTACCCGATGCTATTATGAGTATCTTATATAGCTTACCCAAAAGTGCAAGTTTTTTAATTTTAGGTAGTGGTGAGCCAGAAGTGGAATGGCAATTAAAAGAATTAAATAAATCTTTTGAAGGTAACTACCATGCAGTAATAGGTTATAACGAGGCATTAAGCCATCAAATGTATGCAGGAGCAGATTTTTTATTGATGCCTAGCAGAGTAGAGCCTTGTGGGCTAAACCAAATGTATGCTATGCGTTATGGTACCATACCAATGGTAAGAAGCACAGGAGGATTACAAGATACTGTAATAGATATAGGTGAAGAAAATGGCTATGGGTTAAGGTTTAATCATGCAACTGTAGGCGATGTGCATAATAGTATTTTAAGAGCAATTAAAGTTTTTGAAGATGTAAAGAAAATACTAGAAATGAGAAGATTTTGTATGCAAATAAATAATAGCTGGGAGAATGCAGTAGATAATTATTTGAATTTATATGAGCAATTGAAAATAGAAAAACCTTAAAAAAGGTACAAATTTATATTGCAAATATATTTTTTAAATCGTTGATAGAGTTTTGAATGTTGTTATTATAGTCTATA
>JAIBAV010000169.1 GCA_019695015.1 Chitinophagaceae bacterium | reverse complement strand
GCATCTGCTAAGTGTTGTTGTTCGTTGTCCATAAATAAACTGTGTTTTTAAAGTTATAAAAAAGTCTTCATAAAGTTGGGGTACCCCAACTTTATGAAGACTTACACAGTTTATAAGATAGTACCTAAATTGACAAACTTCAAAACTTTATCCCATTACTTTTTTCCAAAGCTCAGGTATTCTTTTTATCCAAACTAATTCTCTTCTTTTTAAAGATGCATCTTCAGCTGGTAATCCAAAATAAACTTTATCTCCTTCTAAAGAATTGGTAACACCGCTTTGCCCTAGTACAACAGCATTTTTACCAATAGTAATTGTTTTGTTTACTCCAACTTGCCCCCAAAGTGTAACTCCATCTTCTACAATAGTGGCACCTGCAATGCCCACTTGTGCAGCTATTAAACAGTTTTTCCCTATGCATGTATCATGGCCTATATGTACCATATTATCTAACTTAGTTCCTTTACCAATAATAGTACTTGCAGTTACACCTCTATCAATAGTGCAGCTTGCTCCTATTTCTACAAAATCTTCAAGAATTACATTACCACAGCTATCCATTCTTTTATACCAAACCTCCCTTGTTTTTTTGGTATTATAATAAAATGCATTACTACCTATTACAGTGCCAGATTGTATAACAACATTGTTACCAATTTCTGTAAAATCTAAAATAGAAACATTTGGATAAATGATGCAATTATTACCAATTTTTACATGGTTACCAATATAAACGTTGGGCATTATTACTGTATCTTTTCCTATAACAACATTGTCATTTATTGCATGTTGCTGGCTGGTAAATGGCCTGAAATGATGTACAATTTTTAAGTATGCCTCAAAAGGTTCCTTTACAAAAAAAATAGTTTTGCCCGCAGGTATAGTTATATCTTTTGTATTAATTATTATAAATGTAGCAGCACTATTTAAACATTTTGAATAATATTTTGGATGATCCACAAAACAAATATCTCCTTCATTCACCTTATGAATTTCATTAATTCCTTTTGCAAAAGCATCCACTTTTCCTAAAACTTCAGCATCAATAAGTTTTGCAATATCTGTTGTATGAGTTAGACGAGGAAAAAGCATATAAAAATTTGATGGCAAAGGTATATAATCTACAAAAAACAGTTAATAAAATAAATTATAGTGCTATAATCAGTGTTGCTTTATTAATATTACAAAAATATTTTGTTTATTAAAAAGCTATTTACTTTATTAGTCTGTTTATTGGCAATTAATTTTATACAAGCACAATACACTACCATTAGTGGTGTAGTGTATGATATTTCTGCAAAACGCCCAATTGAAGCAGTTGCTGTAATTAGTACTTCAGGAAAAGGTACTATTACAGACTCTTTAGGAAGGTATCAAATTACAGTAAAAAACACCGACTCTATTTGGTTTTCTTTAATTGGTAAATCAACCATGAAGTATGTTGTGGATACTATTAGTAACCCTTTTGCATTTGATGTTATGATACATGTTCATGTAGCTCAATTGCCAGAAGTTAAAGTTAGAAACAAGAATTACAGGTTAGATTCTATTCAAAACAGAAAAGATTATGCTTACGTTTTCAATTATAAAAAACCAAGTATTAGCTTATTACAAACTCCTTCTTATAATTCAACCCCTGGTGTAAGTGTTGGTATTGATTTAATAGAGTTTATTAATATGTTTAGGTTTAAAAGAAACAGGCAAATACTGGCATTGCAAAAAAGATTAGAAGTTCAAGAAAGAGAAAAATATATTGACCATCGTTTTAAGAAACTACTTATAACTAAACTAACTGGTTTGCAGCAACCACAGTTAGATACTTTTATGTTAAACTATAGACCTGAATATTATTTTTTACAAAGGTTAAATGATTTAGAACTGGGCTATTATATACAACAATGTTATCAGGCATACAAATTAAACCTGCCTAATCCGTATAAAACACAAGAAAGAAATAATAACGAGAGAGATGAAAATTTGAATTAATTTTTTTTAAAGAATTGTATTAATTGCTTTAACTGCTTGTTTAAATCTGTTAATATAATTACTACCTTTTATTTCTGCCCAAGGGGTTGATTGGTTAATAAGAATATCTTTATAAATATTATTCAGCATTTGCCTAGGTTCTTCATTAGGATATTCTCTTAATTCATCGGCAATCCAAGGTAAATCAATATTGCAAAGCAAGTACAAATCATATTCTCTGCTTACAATTTCATCTAAAATAAATTGATGACATTTATTAAAAACAAATTCACACCACACTTTCATTACATACATATTGGTATCTATAAATAATAATGGTTGATGGTTTATAGTAGTTAAGGTATGGCTATTTATAAATTTTCCATCTGCTATTGGTTGCCAGTTTTTAGAGACTTTGTTGTTGCATTCATCTTCTAAAGCAAGCTGCCCTTTTGCAATAATTTCGAGGCTTTCAAAATTATAATTTGTACCATTTTTTAATAAATATTCTCTTGCAAATTCGGCACACCATTCTGTTTTATAGTGTTGTGCCAACATTGTACACAAAGTACTTTTTCCAGTACTTTCGGCACCTACCACTACAATTTTTTTTACATTCATACTAATTGTGCATTACTATAATGTAGCAAGTATAACTATTTTTAACTAACTATAATTTTATATTTACCCCTGCTAAAAAATTTATTCCAGCCATTGGAAAATAATAGTTTTCAATAATTAATTTTCCACCATAAATATAATTAAAAGTATAGCCATTGGGTTGGTACAATGTGTTTAAAATATTATTTACCTGAAACGAAAGGTTGCAATTTTTAATAGAGTAAATTAATCTTACATCTTGAGTATAAAAGCTGTTTAATTGTTTTAAATTACTTTCTGTATTGTCTAAATATTGCTTACCAACAAATTTACCAATTAAACTAAATTCAATATTTTTTAGAGGTAAAAAATTGATACTGGCACTACTTATAAAAGATGGTGACAAAGCAATGGTTTTATTAGATTGGTTAATTTGAACCTGAGTACCATTATCATAATCATCTATATACTCTGTAAATTGTTGTATTTTATTTTTACTGATGGTAATATTTGCCATCATACTTAACCAGTTTGAAAATACATAGCTTCCTTGTAATTCTATACCAACTCTATAACTTTTGGGTACATTAATTCTGGTATAGGCTCCAACATCATTTATTTTACCTGTTAACACTAATTGGTTTTTATATAACATTACATATATGTTTGCAGCCAAATTATATTTAGATGTCTTCTTTTCCGTTCCCAATTCTATATTATGTAAAATTTCTGCCTTTGGCTGTGTAATTGTTCCAGCTTCAAAATCATCTCTATTGGGTTCTTTACCTACCATAGCATAGCTTGCATAAGTTTGCCAGCCTTTTTTAATAAAAGTTAAACCTATTTTAGGATTAACAAAATCAAATTTTCTATTTACCAATAAAGAAGGATTATTTCTAAATCCATTCATTAATTGTTGAACATTTCTACATTGCAATTCAGAAAATAATGTTATAGAATGAGATACTTGTTGTTGTAATTTTGAATATATATTAAATTCTGTTTTTGTTGCAGGATTATTATAATATTGATAATCCTTCTCTATACCAATGGCTGCCCAAGGCAGTTTGCCAAAATGCTTACCATCGTATTTACTCCAACCCCCTCCAATAGTTAAATTTGTTTTATTTTTTTTATATTCAGATGAAAAAATAGTTCCATAAAAATAATTATCAAGCCATAATTGCCTTACTAAGTCTGTTTTGGTAATTGTAGATGCACCAATTATTACATCAGGTAAACCATACTTGCTAAACTTTTGATTTGCTTTATAGTTTTCATAATAACCCAACCCTCTCACTAAAAAAGTAGCAATATTAAACTGCCATTTTTGATTTGCTTTATGATTGAAAAAAAGTTGATAATGAGTTTGCTTGTAATTATCCGTTTCGTTTTTATACGGCTCTCCTAATTTCTCGGTACCACTTGAGTTATATGTTCTGTTGCTTTTTAAAGTAGCTTCATCTATACCATTCCATGCCTGATAAGTTTTTTCATTACCAGAAAAAATATTTAGCCTTAAAGATGTATTTTTTGCAATATATGCTGCTGATACATAAAAGGCTTGTAAGTTACTACTTGCTCTTTGTACATAGCCGTTACTCAAAATTTTACTAAGCCTGGTATCTAAAGTAAAATGCTTATTCAATAATCCAGTACCTGCTTTTATTGTACTCTTCCAGGTGCTAAAAGAGCCAACTGTATTATTAATTTCGGTATAAGGTTTTTCTATTACTTCATTTGTACTTAAGTTTATTGTAGCACCAAATGCTCCTGTACCATTGGTTGTTGTACCAACTCCTCTTTGTACCTGAATTGTGTTTGTAGAAGAAACCAAATCTGGCATATTTACAAAAAATGATCCCTGGCTTTCTGCATCATTAAAAGGAATTCCGTTTACAGTTACGTTTATTCTGGTGGCATCTGTACCTCTAATTCTAATACCAGTATAACCTATGCCATTGCCTGCATCTGAATTAATTACTACAGATGGTAGGGTGTTTAATACAAAAGGTAAATCTTGTCCAACATTCAACTTTGCCAATTGCTCCTTATATAAATTGTTTTTGCTAAAAGGAGATTTATCTGCAGCTCTAATAGATGTTACTTCTAAAGCATCTAAAAAATACACTTGCCTTTTTAATTGTATTATTAAATCATTACTACTCTCTAAATTTTTTATCTCACTTGAGTAATCTAAATAACCAATATTGCTTACTAGAATAGTAAATGGCTGTTTCTTTACATTCTTGAAAATAAAGTAACCTTGTTCATCTGTAATAGTAATTAAACTGTTAAGTTTAACTGTGGCACCATACAATGGCAAATTTGTTTGTTCATCAATAACTTTGCCGGTAATTTTTGTTTTTTGTGCAAATGCAAATGCTGTAATAAATAAAAACAGCAATGTTCCCATGAATTTTTTCATTGTAAAAAATTTTATAATTTTAAAAATGGGAACAGGAATAACGCTCTAGAAAGTTGACTATAAATATAGAAGCCGCCTTCCCTTCGCAGGAATTACCCTGTTCAGGTTCTACGGGTGTAATCTCAGCCATTCTTTTAAAAAAAGAATAAGCACCCCGAGGAATTGTTTGGTGCAAATGTACAAGATAAATTAATGATATAATGTAACCTTTATTCTCTTTATTCGTTAAATATAAAAATAGCACAATGAAAAAGATAGTATGCTTACTGCTTTGTATTATTGGTATAATCAATTTAAATGCACAAAATACTAATACAGTTGTAAACGACCCTAATGCAGAATTAAGAGATGTAGATGAATTTAAAAGCATTGAGGTATCTAGTGGTTTTATTGTATATATTTCTCAGGGTAAAACACAAGCTGTTGCTGTAAGTTGCAGTAATGAAAAGAATAATGAAGATATTATTACTACTGTTGAAAATGGTGTATTGAAAATTTACAGACCAAAATCTACATTTAAACTACTACACAAAAACCAAAAATTTAGGGCTTATATAACCGTAAAAAATATAGAAAAATTAGATATTTCTGGTGCTTGTATTGTAAACTTGGTTAACCCAATAAAAGCTGATGACTTAGAGATAGATATTTCTGGTGCAAGTATTATAAAAGGCGAAGTTAATGCCAAGCACTTGAATAGTGATGTAAGTGGTGCAAGCATATCTACACTTAAAGGTAATGTTGCTAGTGCTCGTATAAATGTTAGTGGAGCAAGTATTTTAAAAGCATTTAACTTATTGGTTGAAGAGTATGATATAAATGTAAGTGGGGCAAGCATTGCTAATATTTATGTTACTCAAAAACTAATTGCCTCTGCAAGCGGCACAAGTAGCATCAAATATAAAAGCACAACAGAAAATATAAAAGTTAACAGTACAGGTTTATCCAATATTTCAGAGTATAATAAGGACAATTAAAATAAATTTTGGTAGTATATTGCATACCGCTACTTTTGCACTCCATAATACCGCGAGGTAGAGCAGCGGTAGCTCGTCGGGCTCATAACCCGAAGGTCATAGGTTCGAACCCTATCCTCGCAACTAAAATAAAGCCCAATGTTGGGCTTTATTTTTTTATACCATTTCCTTAAAGCATACTATTTTTATACAATATGAAATCTGGTTTTGTAAATATTTTTGGTAAACCCAATGCAGGAAAAAGTACTTTACTGAATGCATTAATGGGGGAGAAATTAGCAATTGTATCTCACAAGGTTCAAACAACCAGGCATAGAATAAAAGGTTTTTTAACAGAACCTGAAAAGTATCAAATTATTTTTTCTGATACACCTGGCATTATTGAAGCTAAATACAGGCTTCATGAAAAAATGATGCTTGCAGTAAAAAATGCTTTAGAAGATGCAGATGTAGCTTTATTAATTGTAGATGTAAATGATAGCTTAGATGAAGCAGATGCCATATTTAAACAACTAAACCTTAAAGTACCTTGCATTTTAATATTAAATAAAATTGATGAAGCTAAAAATGGTAAAATAGCAGAAGCTGAAAAATTTTTTTCGGATAAGCCTTATGCAAAAAAAATAATTAAAATTTCTGCATTACAACAACACCATTTATCTAAACTACTAAATGCAATTTTAGAATTGCTGCCAGAAGGTGCCCCTTTTTATAATGAAGATGATTTAACCGATTTACCTACTAGATTTTTTGTTGGCGAATTGATAAGAGAAAAAATTTATACTTTATTTGAAGATGAAATACCTTACCATGTTGCTGTTTTAGTTAATGAATATAAAGAAAAAGATACCTTAGTAAAAATTCAAGCAGATATTATTGTGCAAAGAGAAACGCAAAAATCAATAATAATTGGCGGCGGCGGAAAAATGATAAAACAAATTGGAACAATCGCAAGAAAAGATATTGAGCAATTTATTGGCAGTAAAGTTTTTTTAGAACTATTTGTAAAAGTAAAACCTAAATGGAGAGATAATGAACTACAATTGAAAGAGTATGGGTATTAAGTTTTAAAAAATTTAAACAGAATGTAAAGCTTGGTCAAAATCGTTTAAAATATCTTCTACATTTTCTATACCAATACTAACCCTTATTAAGCCATCAGTAATTCCAAATTTTATTCTTTCTTCTTTAGGAACACTATAATGTGTCATACTTGCAGGATGGGAAACTAAAGTATCTACAGTACCTAAGGAAACTGCTCTTGTACACATTTTAAGATTGTCAATAAATTTTTTACCCGATTCTATACCACCCTTTAGTTCAAAGCTCAGTAAAGCACCAGCATGTTTCATTTGCTTTAATGTAAGTGCATAATCAACATGGCTTTCTAACCCATTATAATTCACTTGTGCAATGGCGTGGTGCTGTTGCATAAAAGAGGCTACTTGCTTTGCATTGCTACAATGCCTCTCCATTCTTAATTCTAAAGTTTTCATTCCATTAATTAGCATAAAAGCATCAAAAGCATTTGCATTACCTCCTAATAAAGCAAACCATTTCCATACTTTTTGCTTCATAAAATCAATATCACTTCCTAACAAAACACCACCAATAGAAGTACCATGCCCATTTAAAAACTTTGTAGTACTATGTAAAACAAAATCAACACCAAATTGAAAAGGCTGTTGTAAATAAGGTGTTGCAAAAGTATTATCAACAGATACTTTAATATTAAACTGTTTTGCTAATGTAGAAATAGCTTCTATATCTACACATTGAATAGTAGGATTAGCTGGTGTTTCAATATGAATAAACTTAATAGTTTTATTTTGTTTTATTCTATCTTCTACTTCATTCAAGTTTTTAAAATTTACAATTTCAATATTTATTCCAGCTTGCCTTAAAACTTTATACATTAACTCGTAAGTGCCACCATATAAGGAGTAATGAGACAAAACAGTATCGCCTACTTGTAAGCAGCTTAAAAACATGGTGGTCATTGCTGCTTGGCCACTTGCATGTAACAAGGCTTTAAGTTGTATAGTATTACCATTATTTGTTTTAATGTTAAAAGCTTCGAATGCAGCAATTGTTTCTTCGGCAACCTTAAATGTTGGGTTACTCCAACGTGAGTAAATTTTCTCTTTATCTTCACTTTCAAAACGTTCCATTCCTTGTTGTGCATTATCAAACACAAAGGTTGAGGTAGCATAAATTGGTGTGGAATGAGCATAAGCATTGTTACTATTATTTGCTGCGTGTAATGCAACAGAGCTAAACCCTGAAAGTGGAAAATTATTTTTCATACAATTATTTATAAAATCAAAATTACAAAATGCAGTACAAAACTGCTTTTAGAATGGATTGTTTTATCTTTGCCATATAATGAAAAGAGTACTTGTAACTGTAATATTAATACTTTTTGTTTGGCAGCTTAATGCACAATGTTCTATTTGCACTAAAACAGCATCGCAATTAGGAGAAAGACCTGCCGCTGCCTTAAATAATGCAATTGTATATTTAATGATGACGCCTTTATTAATTATTGGCTTTGTTGGTTACAAATGGTGGAAAAGAGAAAAAGAAATTATGAAGGAAGAACAAAGTGCCTAATTCTTATTTTTTGCTACCATCTTTCCATATTATTCTTCCTTTTTAAGGTCAATCCTCTGCACACTTTTTCTTGTCATCCTGAGCGTAGCGAAGGATCTACTGAGGTTTTGTACCAAAGTACATTTAGATTCCTCGCAAGCTCGGAATGACAATACTATTTTGTTTCTATTCGCTCGGAATGACATTATATACTTACTGTCATCCTGCTCCCCTTTTCTTGTCATCCTGAGCGAAGCGAAGGATCTATTGTAGCACCAACAAAGAACAGATAGATTCCTCGTAAACTCGGAATGACAGAGAAGTAAAGATTCCTCACTTCTTTCGG
>JAIBAV010000115.1 GCA_019695015.1 Chitinophagaceae bacterium | reverse complement strand
CAGTTTTTTAGATAGAACAGTTTTTGAAGCCAGAAACATGACAAAAGATGGCAATATTGATAATAACTATTGGCATGATAAATCCATAGAAGAAAAAATGCAGGCTGCTGCAATTGTAACAGCAGCAGCTTTTGGCGAACCAGATTTTTTAAAGAAAAAAGTAGAACGTACGATTTTTACCAGCAGAAAGCACAAAAAGTAAATGGAGATTTTTAATGCAGATTTTGCAGATTTTATAAAAAGCCTCAACAAACACGATGTTGAATATATGCTTGTTGGTGGATATGCTGTTATTTTAAGGGGTTATAGCAGAAGTACAGGCGACATGGATATTTGGGTTAATAAAACAGAACCCAATTTTACCCAACTTCAAAAAGCAATTACTGAATTTGGTTTGCCGCTTGCTGCAATACCTAAAGAAAAATTTTTTTCAGAAGACTATGATGTGTTTTCTTTTGGTCGCCCACCTTATGCTATAGAAATTATGACTGCATTAAAAGGAGTTGCATTTGATGAAGCTTTTGCACATGCAACAATTCAAAAAGTAGAGAATGTGGAAATCAGGGTTATTCATTTAAATCAACTTTTACAAGCCAAAAAAGCTGCTGGCCGCCATAAAGATTTAAATGATATAGAAAATTTGCCTCAGTCAAATTAATTTGCAGAACAGATATCCTGCTAAGATTTTAACTTTAACACTATTAAAAACTATACTTTGAAAATACATCTTGCATTTACTATTTCACTATTTATCAGCATTCAAATAGTTGCTCAAAACACACCCGTTTTAAAAAAACAAATCAGTCTTACAGAAATTAATAATGTTTTAAACAATAGCAATCAAAATACATTTTTGGTAAGTGGAAATGATAACTACACATTAATAGAACAGGCTTCTAAAATACAATTAGGCACCCTACAGGTAGATGTTGGCAGTTACAGCTTGCCAGGGCATAAACAAACTTATTTGTGGAACAATAACAGCTTTATTATTTCAGAAGGACGAACATTACTGCTTGTAGATATCTTGAAAAAAAGTATTGACACCATTTTTAATGAGCTGAAGTTTCCTGAATTTATTATTCAATATTCACCAATACCTTGGAATGACGAAACTCTTTTGATTGTAACAAAAATTTACCCTGTATCAAAAACCGGAAATGTACAATTCTCCAAAACCGATAAAAACAATCAAACCGTTTATGATGATACAAAAAATTGCAGGTTATTATTGTATAATATCAAATCAAAAAAAGTAATTAAACAAGTAAGTATCAATTTTGCTATTACATGTTTTAGTAACCAAAACAATAAATTGCTTGCAGGTAGTTTTGATGGAAATATTTACAATATTGATAGTACTTTAAATACACAGTTAATATTTCAACCATTTAAAGTACCCGTACATAGTGTATTACTGCAAAATAATTTTATTGTAACCATACCACATATTGCTCCAAAATTTATTGGAGATGAAGCAGACGGTACTGTAATTATTTATAATACCGAAACTAAAAAATCTACAACATTTAATTTGCCACTTGATTCGCCTGTAGTTGAATCACGATGGGAAATGAATCCTGACCCATCCAATCAAATTAAAAAAATATTTTCCCTACCCAAACAACATACATTATTAATAAATTATGGATTTAGGCAGTTGCTAAATCTTAATCTTGTAACGAATGATACAGTTAGCTATCCCATAAATAAAAATGCTGTTAGCTTTTATTGCTTTAATAGAGACAGTAGCTTATTACTTGCTGCTACTCAAGAGAAAGCAGACATTTTTGGTGTAACAGGAGATATTGCCTTGTACAGCTTAAATAAAAAATCGTTCCAACCATCCTTCAACAAACCTTTAGAACAAAAAGAGTGGACTCGTCTCTATAAGTTTTTTGACGATGAAGGCAACTACCATTTTCTAACATATAAATCAGACTATAGCAACAAAGATTCTATTACCATTTTCTCAAGCAACAAAACAGAGCCAATTTATTTAGCAAGCAACAATTGCAAGTTTAATGTTAACGAAAGAGACCAAACAATAACACTCAACTCAGCTAACAGAAGCGTTATTGGCAAAATAGACTTTAATAAATTGTGGAATAACAGTTATCGCTTTAACCTTGGTTACAGATATAATGAAGACGATAGTTTACACACCGATATATTCAATGTCATTCAGGACCTGAGACGCAAGCCCAACAAAGACTTTGCTTATCAAACAACAGAGGTACACCTTATACCCAACAAGCAATTATTGGTTGCTGGTTATAAACCATCATCAACAGGCAGCAGTTTATACAATTTTGTTTTAGTAGATTCTAACAATACAACTATTTTTAAATTAGATGGTATAGACAACGCTTCTATATTTACTACATTACAAATTGACGCTTCTAAAAAATATATTGCTTATTATGCAAAAACAAAGGGTGACAATACTTTATTTGTATGGAATCTTGAAACCCAAAAGCAGGTTTACAGTAAAGCTTTTGCCGATAAAAAACCATTAAGCCATTTTAGTTTCGATAGAACTAAAAACATACTATGGTTTACAGAAGAAGAATTTGGTAGCAATAATCATTTGTATAAAATAAATCTTAGCAACAATAATCCTTTACCACAAAAAGTTTTATCAAATCCTTCAATATTTGGATTTGCAATTGATGAAGAAAAAGATTTGCTTGCTTTTGAAACCTATAGTGAAATGACGTTGATGAAACTAAGTACACAAAAAATACTTTGGAGAGACAATCCACTTGAGTCTTCCATTAAAATATCTTATCAACCTAATGGAATTGCATTTGGCACTAAAAGTGAATTTTATACAATTGCCAATAATTTAAATAACTGTTATTTTACAACTTATACAGGTAATAAACCAGTAGAAATTTTAAACAACCATTTGTATAAAGCAGATAAATCTGCCATCAACAACTTAGCATTTGTGTTAAAAGAAAAAGGCTTTTTACCCGAAGATTTTGACATGTATTTTAACAGACCTGATTCTGTTACATTCGAAGCAGGTTCAACAAATGCAACTTATAATGAATTATTGAGTAAAGTGGTAGAAAAAAGAAAAAGAAAATTCAACACACAAAACATTACAGAGGTTTTAAGCAATAGTCCTACTTGTACAATAATTAATAAAAATGAAATTCCCGATGTAACAAAAGAAAATCATATTCTGTTGCAAATAAAAGCAAGTTCACCTACATCTGCAGCAATTACAGCTATACATATTTTAAACAATGGTGTACCTGTTTTTGGCAAAGCTGGTTTTACAAACAATAATCAACCAATAACAGAAGAACAAAAGATTGATGTTGTTTTAACCAATGGAATTAATAATGTTCAAGTGTATGTTTCAGACAATACAGCATTGGTTTCTGCATCAGAAAGTATTATCATCAGTTCAGATTATATAGAAGTAACAGAACCAAAACAACACTTCATAGGCATAGGCATTAATCAATTCTCCAATCCAGATTACAATTTAAACTGGAGTGTAAAAGACATTAGAGATTTGGCACTCAAGCTAAAATCAAAATATCCAAACATTATTATAGATACATTGTTTGATGAAAATGTAACCAAAGAAAAAATTTTAGCAGTAAAGAAAAAATTATTGCAACTGAATGAGAATGATAAAGTAATTGTATCATACAGTGGTCATGGTGTATTAAACAAAGACTTCGATTATTTTCTTTCCACGTATAGTATCAATTTTGAAAAACCAGAAGAAAAAGGTTTGTCTTACAATGATTTGGAAAATTTGTTAGACAGTATAAAGCCACGTCAAAAACTCATGTTTATAGATGCCTGCCATAGTGGAGAAGTAGATAAAGAGGAGATAGAAAAGGTTGAAGCATCTAAGAAAGAATTAGAAAAAAATGGAGTTGTAACTAAAAGCACTATTAAAGTAAAGCCTAAAAAAAACATAGGCATGGCAAATAGTTTCGAACTCATGCAAAACTTGTTTGTAAATGTAGGCAAAGGCACAGGAGCAACTATTATTAGTGCTGCAGGTGGTATGCAATATGCACAGGAAAGAGGCGATTTAAAGAATGGCGTATTTACATACAGTGTTTTGGAAGCATTTGATAAAAACACTACATTAAAAGTTTCAGAATTAAAGAAAATAGTAGGTGAACGTGTAATACAACTTACCAATGGTTTACAAAAACCAACATCAAGAAATGAAGCTAATAATTATGATTGGGTAGTGTGGTAAATGGTATTGCTGATTTTTATTAATTATATTTCATTTTTTGCAGAAATAGTTTTTTGTACAAAAATTTTTCATGAGATATGCATGCTTAATAGTATTATTTTTTATCCTATTTTTTCTAAGAGCACAAGAACCAACTTTAGTAACTCTTATTGGGCATTCAGAAACTATTACTCTTACAAAATTTTCACCAAATGAACGATTGATGCTTACAGCATCTGAAGATGCCTTGTATAAACTTAACTTTGCAACTACCGGCAACAAAAAAGTTTTAGTTTAATTATTTTTTTAAGTTTATGAATAAAATTTTTGCAACAATAATTACAATAGGCGATGAATTATTAATTGGCCAGGTAATAGATACCAATAGTGCATTTATAGCTCAGGAATTAAATAAAATAGGCATTTCCGTAAAACAAAGAGTTTCCATAGCCGATGAAGAAGAAGCCATTTTTACTGCATTAGATAATGCTTTTATTCATTCAAATATTATTCTAATAACTGGTGGCTTAGGCCCAACATCCGATGATATAACCAAACCAACTTTATGCAAATATTTTGGCGGAAAAATGACCATGCACCAACCTACTCTACAACATGTAACCTATTTATTTGAACAGGTTTTTAAACGCCCAATGATTGAACGAAACGTACAACAAGCAATGGTGCCAGATGTTTGTACAGTGCTTAAAAATGAAGTTGGTACTGCACCAGCAATGCTTTTCAAAAAAAATAATACCATTTGTATTGCAATGCCAGGTGTACCTTTTGAAATGAAATGGATTATGCAACACCATGTTTTAGATATTATACCACAACAATTTAAAACAGGAATTATTTTACATAAAACCTTACTAACAGCTGGTATTGGCGAAAGCTTTTTAGCAGAGCTAATTCAAGATTGGGAAAATAAATTACCAACTGATATAAAATTAGCTTACCTGCCAAAATTTGGTATGGTACGCTTAAGGTTAACTGGATTGGGCTTAAACAAAGAACTGCTGGCAGAAAAAATGCAAACCGAATTTGAAAAATTAAAAACTATTGTTCAAGAATTTTTAGTAATTGATGAAGATCTAAGTTTAGAAGTAGTAGTATCTAACCTGCTCAAACAATATCACCAAACAGTAGCTATTGCAGAAAGTTGTACAGGTGGTGCCATTGCAAGTTCAATTACTGCATTACCCGGTGCTAGTAGTGTTTTTAAAGGTGGCATTGTTTGTTATAGCAACTACGCTAAAAATAAATTACTACATGTGCCAAATGAAATATTAAACACAGTTGGTGCTGTAAGTAAAGAAACGGTAGAAATTTTAGCAACTAATATATTAAAAAATCATAACAGCCATTATGCACTTGCAGTAAGTGGAATTATGGGACCAACTGGTGCAACAGAAACAAAGCCTATTGGACTTGTTTGGATAGCAGTAGTATCCGAAAAAAATTTAATAACTAAACAATTTAATTTTAAATACGACAGAGAAAGAAATATACAACACACCACTGTAAATGCCTTAAATATGCTAAGAAAATTAATTATAGAAGAAAATAAAAATAGCTGAAATGGAAAATTATTATAAACTTATCTCTTTTGAAATAGAGCCATCAATTGATAATCGTAGAAAAATCATTAATTACTTTACTTTAAATGGTTTTAACATTATTGAAGAGAATTTTGAAAAAATTGTATGTAATAAAAAAGATTCTTTTTTAAGCAGTTGGCATTTCAATCCTCTAAAATGGAGTTCAAATGTGGTTATTAATTTATTTAAGAATAGTATTGAAGCTCATTTTTCTTTAGATATAACAAACATCAATAATCCTAAACAGGAAATTGCAGTTTGGCATATTTTTTTACAAAATTTTCAGCATACATTACAGGGTAAAGAGATAAATACAACTGAATTAAACCTTGCAATTAAACAATCAAAAAAAACAGGATGGTTAAATTTTTGTAAGTTTATTTTTATTTACACTATTGTTGGTTTAATTGGTTTCTATAGCAGTAAATCATTCGGGTTAAAATATCCTTTATTTTTTTCTTTGCCTCTTATTATTATTCTTACAGCAATATTTAATAAAAAAAGAATAGAAAAACAATTAAAAGCTTTTACTTAACCGCTCATACATTTTTAAACATAAATGAAAATAAAAAAAGCCATTCAACTTTTAAATTAAATGGCTTAAAAAAATATCAGGTTTAATTACCACTCTCTATGCATATCCCATTTTTCAAATTCTTTAGCAACAGCCGTTAAAAAACTTGCCCCCAAACTACCATCTACAATTCTATGATCGTAGCTCATACTTAAATACATCATGTGCCTTATACCAATGGTATCTCCTTCTGGAGTCTCAACTACTACTGGGCGTTTTTTAATTGCACCGACAGCAAGTATAGCAACCTGAGGCTGGTTAATAATGGGCGTTCCCATTAAACTTCCAAAAGTGCCTACATTGGTTAAGGTAAAAGTACCACCCTGTGTATCATCTGGTTTAAGTTTATTATTTCTGGCACAATCTGCTAAATTATTTACTGTTTTACTTAACCCAACTAAGTTTAGCATATCAGCCCCTTTAATAACAGGCACAATTAAATTTCCCGATGGCAAGGCAGTTGCCATGCCAATATTAAAATCTTTCTTTATAATAATTCTATCTCCATCAATGCTGGCATTAATCATAGGGTAACGTTTCATAACCCTTGTAATGCACTCAATAAACATTGGTGTAAAAGTAATTTTAGTTCCTACTTCTTTTTCAAATTGCTTTTTAACTCTATCTCTCCACAAAACCATATTGGTAACATCAGCTTCTGTAAAACTAGTTACATGCGGACTAGTATGCTTACTATCAACCATGTGTTTGGCTATTAGTTTACGCATTCTATCCATTTCAATAATTTCTACATTTCCATTTATAACTACAGCAGGTTGTGCAGGTTGTTCTTTAACTGCAGTTGGTGCTGTAGTTGTTACTTCTGGTGTTACGATAGTAGTTGTAGCAACTGCTATTGGTTGTACTGTAGTAACTGGCGATATTACTTTACCTGCTTTTTTATCAGCAACATATTGTAAAATATCTCTTTTACTAACTCTTCCTTCATTACCTGTGCCTGGTATATTTTCAAGTTCGGTTAAACTTATACCTTCACTGTTGGCTATATTTAAAACCAATGGTGAGTAAAATTTATTGTTTCCACCACCTACTTGTTTGGTTGCATTATCAGATGGCAAATAAGGTAATTCATTTTCTATAGTTTGCGTTGGTAAAGGTGCAACAACTTCTTGTACAACGGGGGCAACTGGTGCTGCAACAAAAGTTGCAGGAGCCTCTGTTGTAGTGGTACCACCACCTCCAGTATCTATTCTTGCAATTACAGTACCAATAGGTACAACATCATTTACATTAAATAAAATTTCAGTAATTGTACCAGCATGAGTACTTGGTACTTCACTATCAACCTTATCGGTAGCAATTTCTAAAATTGTTTCGTCTTGCTTTACAGCATCTCCAACCTTTTTGCTCCAGCTTAAAATGGTAGCTTCAATAATACTTTCGCCAAGTTTAGGCATCACCAAATCAACTATTGCCATACAATTATTTTTTTTAGGTAACCAGCTTAAAAATTATTTATTACACACCTGTTGCGTCGCACACTTGTACACTATCACATTAATAAGCAGTTAATTATTTTGGCTGCAAATTAACAAAGTATTGCCAAAGTTTACAAGCAATTAGTTGTGCTTTTAAACTGCAATTACTTCAAACCTTTACTACAAACAGTTTCTAGTAGTAAAAATATATTTTATATAGGTAAAGTTATTAAAGGTTTTTCCACAAAAAGCAGCAAAAAAGCTTTATTCAAATCTTCAAAATTATTTTGTAACCTTATTGGCAAAAGCTATCATATCTAAACCATCATAATTACCACTACTCATTAATACTACATTGCTATTATTATAGTTTTGATTGGATAAAAATTGGTCTAAATCTGCTTTATTATTCAGTACAATTAACTCTTTTTTTCCAAATCCTTCCTCAATAATTTCTTTGGATAAATCAGGCATACGTTTTAACTCTAATGCATGTTTTGAATAATACACTACAGCAATATCAGCATTATCCATTGCATGTTTGTATTCATTCATAAAATCTTTATTCAAACTGCTAAAAGTGTGTAATTCTAAAATAGCAATTAAGGTTTTGTTTTCAAACTGCTGTTTTACTGCATTAATGGTAGCAACTACTTTGCTAGGTGCATGTGCAAAATCTCTATAAACATTTATATTATCATTACATGCCAACAATTCTAACCTTTTGGCTGCACCAGTAAAACTTGCAATAGCTTCTAAAAAATTTTTAGTAGTAATACCTATGGCTTTACAAGCAAAATACGCAGCATACATATTTTGCAGATTATGATTTCCAAATACATTTAAAGCAGTTGTTTCGCCATCTATTGTTATATGTGTTTTACCATTTTGTATAGTAAAACTAGGCACATTGTAGGGTTGATATTGAATATCTTCTCTTCTATTCTTATTAATCAGTTCTTTTAAAACAGTATCATTTTCATTATAAATTAATAAGCCATCTTTTTCAATTTTATGAATAAAAATGAGGAACTGTTCTTTATATATTTCAAATGTTGGAAAAACATTAATATGATCCCA
>JAIBAV010000149.1 GCA_019695015.1 Chitinophagaceae bacterium | reverse complement strand
CTAAAATTTCAAAAGAAATAAAAAAGAAAGAAATATCTGGCAACTACATAATGGATATTACCATTACAGGCCCTAAAGGTGCTGTAGCTACAATATTTTGCGAAAGCGATGAAAAAACAAATATCCCTATGCAAAATGCCTTAAAAGATATTATTAAAAAACAAGAGTTTGATTTAAACTTACCTAAAAATAAACGATTAAAATTTAGATATACTTTTCAATTATAAAATAAAACACATGAAAAAATTATTATTGGCATTAGTAATTCATTGCTCCGTTGTAAACTTTTCCATTGCACAAGATGACATGAAATCAGTTTGGAGTATAAAGCTTGAACATAAAGCAGAATTAAATGAATTTGATGAGGCATCTGGCATTTTAGTAAGCAGCAATGAAAAAGAAATTAGCATAGTAGATGCTACTACAGGTAAAGTAAAATGGACGAAAGATTTTAAAACACTTTGTGATGGCATTATGAAAAAAGTGGACGAAAGAATTCCGATGTGGGAGGCAAAATGTATTTTTTTATTTGACAGAAAAAGCGGTAAAGACCAGATGGCAGTTATAGATATTGAAACAGGCCAAATGCTTTGGAGTAGCAATAAATATGAAGGTGTAACAGAGGCTTCTATTGCTTATGTTCCAGAAGTTGGAATGTTTGCTATTGCAAACAAAAAAGCTTTTAGTATGGTAAAAGCAAGAACTGGAGAAGAGGTTTGGGAAACACAAGGGTTTAAAGGTACGTTGGCAAAATATATTTATAATGCAAGCGATAATTCTATTATAGCATTAAACTACAACCCTGCCGCTGCAGGAGAAGGAATTTTAGGAGGTATGGGAAAACTTTTTGCAGGCTTTGGTGCCTTCAAGTCTCAGCTTACAAAATTTAGTGTAAAAAATGGAGATATACTTTGGCAAACAGATATTAAAGGAGCAGTAGAAAAAGAAATTGCCACTCGTAAAATATTAGCAAAACTAAAAATAGTAGATAATGACAAATTAATGCTCATTATGCAGGGTATGCAAATGTTCGACCTAAATAATGGCAGCCTTCTTTGGGGTGTAACACATTCGGAAGAAGTACTAAAAGAATCTAAAAGAGGAATACCAAGTGGCTATTCAGGAAGTAAACTAGTGAAAAGTGCAGTGTATGGTGCCGTTGCAGATCCTTTAATTGATGGCAACGATGTGTATTTATTTGATATGCAAAACAAAAAAAATCAGTATGTAAGCAAATACGATTTACATACTGGTAAATTAATTTGGAAAAGTAAAGAATTAAAAAAATTAACCATTGCACCAAGCCTTTATAAAGTAGGCGGTAAAATTATAATTCAAATTGGTGGCTGGGCACAAGTACAAGGTATTGTAGAACAGAAATCAAATTATGGAGGAGGATTTGGAGGTTCTGGTTTTTCAGTATCTACTTATAAACGAGTAAAATTTTACAAAGAGTTTAGCCCTTATGGTGTAGAGGCTTTAGATGCTACCAATGGAGAGTTAGTTTGGCGTAGTGAACGTTTTTCTAAAGGAGTTACCAACTCTTTTGTACATAATGGAGAGTTAGTAGTTGCCAGCGGCAAAGAGTTATATAACTTAAACCCCGATTCTGGAACAGAGAAATACTCTGAAAGTGTAAAAGATGATGGGATTAAAGAAACAGAACAAATATTTAAAGTTGGGGACAATGTGGTGGTAGTTTGTTCAAAAGGAATGAGCAACTATGTTATTGCTGATGGCAAAAAAAATTGGACAGTAAAAACTAAGAAAGGAGACCTAAGTACAGTTAATAATGGCATGGCTTTTTATATTACCGAAAAAAATGATTTTGTTGTAATTGATTTAACTACTGGAAAATATACTACTTATGATGCTCGTAAAGATTCAGACTCTGAAATATATGAAGATGGACAATATATACTTGTTTTTGAAAAAGATAAAGTAACTAAACTTGCTACAAAACAATAGGTATTAGTTTATTAATTGGTATAAAAGCTTTACTATAAAATAAACATTGTAAATGCTAAATTAAAGTATAGAATAAAAAGCAAAAGAGATAGGTTTTATAAAAGGATACATTTTAAAATTATACTCCTATGCAGGGCAGCCACAATTATTGGCTGCCTCTTTATTTGTAATACTAAAAAGTTTATTTTTTGTATGTGGCAGAAACAACAATATCTATTTGTTCAGCTATTTCATCGGTAATAATTCCAAAATCTTTAATTTTTAATTTAAAAATACTATGTAACAGTATGGTATTATTGTTTACATCAATGGTTCCCTCTGTTGTAATTTTTTTGGTTATACCTTTAATGGTTAGATTACCTACAGCATTCACTTTATACTTACCAGTTGTATTAAAATTTATACTATTAATGTTGGTAATTGTTCCATCAAATTCACTTTTAGAAAACTTATCGCTATGCATGTATTTGTCTTCATTAAAATGTTTTTGCATTAATTCATTTTCAAATAAAAACCCCTTTATTAAAGCTGCAAATTGCACTTTTCCGTTGCTGCTTATTGTACTTATTACTTGGTTATTGGATGCTTCAATATCCTCCACAGCAGTTATAGATATAAATTTTATCAACCCTTTAGAGCTGCTGTATATTTTTTCAGTTGGTTGTACAACTTTTATACTGTCTTTTTTTATAGGCACTTTTAAATTAATAGTAGAATCTTTTGTGGAAGTTGGCTCATTGCTTAATGCTGTATTTGCACCATTTGTTATCACAGCTTCGTTTAATTGTATTTGCCCAAGTATATAGCCTGTTAAAATTCCTTTTAAAGTTATGGTTGCATTTTCTTGAGTTGCTTGCTTTGCTTTTAACCTTCCTGAAAAAGATTTACCCTCTATATTGGTTTGTAAAAAAATAACCATCCCAGTTTCGTCGTTTAATATTTTCTCCACAACGCCACTTACTTCAATTACTTTATTGGTATATTTTATATTGGCTTCAGTTTCATTTACTTCAAACTCTTTTAGTAAACTAGTTACTGATAGTGCAATAGCAGCTTCTTTAGTAACATCTCTTTTTGCTATAGATGGCTGATAAAATATAAAATACCATACTGTAATTAATGAAATAATAGTGGCTAAAACTGTTAACCAAACAATACTTTTTTTAACTTTATAATTAATAAGTCCATATATCAATAAACCTATAATTGGTATTAAACCAATAATAAGCCAAACAATTTTTCTTGTTATTGAAATATCTTTTCTGTTTATTAAATGAAGAAGTGTAATAATTATTACAGGAAGCCAAGCTGTTAAAATAATAGCTGTTACCCAGGGCATTTCTTTTAAAATATCCAACATGAAAACTAAGTTTTATTAATGATTACAATCGTCTTTATGAGCATGTTTATGAATTCTGCAAGAGCGATAATTTATAAAATGTGCTGTTACAATAAAAATAACAGCAGGTATTAATAACCAAATTTCAAATTCGTGCCAAATTTGTTTGGCAAATAAAAAAATAATACCTGTAATAAAAACAAATATTGGAAAAAAACTGTGATGATGTTTTTTATATCCATGATATAATGAGTAAATTCCAATACAACATGCAATACCAATCATACTAAACTCAAACCATAAATTATGTATAATATTTATACCAAATAAAGGAAGACTGGTTACAACCAATGGTAAAACTGCACAATGAATTGCACAGGCAATAGAGGTAGAAATTCCTAAAGCGTCCCAATTAATTTTAAATGCCATTTCTGCAAAGATATAAAATGCAATAATGTTGCAAAAATATTCTTTTTTAGCAGTTTAGCTTATCATGTAGGCTTACCTTTGCCACATGATGAAAAAGAAAAAATGGATATTTTATGTTACTTTTTTTGTAGGCTTAATATTGGTTTTTTGGCTTGCATTGTATTTGTTTACAGATACTTTTAATCAAAGTAGATTAGTAAATAGGTCTGTTGTTAAGCCATTTACTTTTTATAAAGAAGATGGTAGTCTGTTTACCAAGGCAGATATGGCAGGTAAGGTTTGTGTGGTGGAATTCTTTTTTACAACCTGTCCAAATATTTGCCCTGAAATGAATACCAATATGAAAAAAGTGTATGAAGCATTTAAAGATGAACCAAATTTTTTAATTCTTTCTCACACTTGCGACCCTAAAAGAGATTCGGTGCCTGTATTAAAAAAATATGCCGATTCTATGCAAGTTAATACACAAGTTTGGGCATTTTTAACTGGCAGTAAAGATAGCTTATATAATATGGCTAGAGAAAGCTATGGTATTGATGACCCTAAAAGTGTGGTAAATAATATTGAGGACGATTTTTTACACTCTCAATTTTTTGCATTAGTAGATAAAAATGGAAATGTGAGAGGCCAGGTTTATGATGGATTGAAACAAGACGAGATAAAACAACTAAAAAAAGATATTAAGGAATTGCTGAATGATAAAGGAAACCGAAGGGGTTTTTCTAATAATTTATTTAATTAAACTAAACTTTTTACCATATAGAATAAATATGTAGCATGCAAACTGAATTTTTATCGATACTAAAAAAAAACAACCTAAGTGTAACTGAAAGTAGAATGAAAATTCTTGAATTATTTGCACAAGCTAATGGGGCATTGGCACATAACGATATTGAAAAAAAAAGTAAACTTCAATTTGATAGGGTAACCATATACAGAACCTTGCAAACTTTTGTAGAAAAGGGCATCATTCATACTATTCCTACAGCAGATAACAGTGTATTATATGCTTTGTGTAAAGATGAGTGTACACAAGGGCATCATAACGACAATCATGTACATTTTATTTGCGATAGTTGCAATGTAACTTATTGTTTAGAACATTCAAACTCACCTTCTGTAATTTTACCCAAAGGGTTTAAACAAAATAGAGTGGATGTGGTAGTTAGTGGAATATGTTTAAAATGTAATGCTTAAATTATGATTTTAGTTACAGGTGCAACAGGGCTTCTTGGCAACGAGTTAATACAACAACTTATTACCCAAGGAAAAAAAATAAGAGCTTTATTTTATCATACCAACCCAACGTTGCTACATGAAAATATAGAATGGAAACAAGTAGATATATTGGATATTGTTGACCTGGAAGAAGCAATGACAGGTATTACACAAGTGTACCATTGTGCTGCACTTGTTTCTTTTAACAAGGCACAAAAAAATTATTTACACCAAATAAATATTGAGGGAACTAAAAATATTGTAAATGCTTGCTTACAAGAAAAAGTAGAAAAATTATTGTATGTAAGCAGCGTAGCAGCTTTAGGCAGAATAAGAGAAGATAAGCCGATTGATGAAACGATGAATTGGACAGAAGAAACAAGCAATAGTGAGTATGGTAAAAGCAAATACCTTGCAGAAATGGAAGTATGGCGTGGTATTGGCGAAGGTTTAAATGCTGTAATTATAAACCCAACAATTATTTTAGGGGCAAGCAATTGGAGCAAAGGCTCAACGGAAATTTTTAAAACAGCTTATAACGAATTTCCTTGGTTTACAAATGGTACAACAGGTTTTGTAGATGTAAAAGACGTTGCTAAAGCAATGCAACTTTTAATGAATAGTAATATTAATGCAGAAAGATTTATTTTAAGTTCGGAAACTATGACCTATAAAGATATTTTTAGTACTATAGCTAAAGCATTTAATAAAAAACCGCCATATAAAAAAGTAACTCCTTTTTTAGCTGCCTTAGTTTGGAGATGGGAGGCTATAAAAGGCAAGCTAACAGGCAAACATCCATTGTTAACAAAAGAAACTGCTAAAACAGCTCAAACAAAAGCTAGTTTTAATAATAGTAAGTTATTAAATTTTTTGCCAGAGTTTAAGTACAATAAAATAGACGAAACTATAACAAGAATATGTTGTGAATTAAAAGCAATGTATAAACTATAAATTTATACTAAGCCAAATTGTTTGCAATGGTGTAATACATGTTTGTAATGTAATAAAACCCATTCGTCAAAATTTAAACTACCAAATACAGGATGAATAGTTTGGGCATTTTTATGTAAATGAAAGTATTGAACAAATTTTGTTATTTCCTGTGTTAGTAAATTAATTGCAATTTCAATAGATGCATTTATTAAAGGCTTAGGCTCTACAGGTATTAACTCTACAGGAGCTTGGGTGTTTTCTTTAAACTCTTTATCACTCAAAATAAATGCTTTGTATTTAGGAAGTAAATCAACAGGTGTAATTATATTTTGCTGTAAAGGGTTGGTAGATATTGTAAAAAATTCAGTAACATGCTCTACCATTTGTTGCAAATTCATTTTACCCCATAAAGGTTTACTGTTTTCATTAGCAGTTTTTAATAATGCAGGAAATGATTGTACAATAAATTCTATTTTATTTGAGTGCATACATTTTTTTAAAATGAGTTACATATTTATGTAAAACATTAATTGGTTTAAATTTTCTTTTAATTCATTATTATACTGTTCTTCTCCAAAGTAATAACGTATAGTGTAATCATATCTTTGAAGGGTTGCAACAATATCGCTAATTTCTATAGTATTAACTTTTATGGTAACAATAAATAAGCCTGTATCTTGCTCTACATAAGTATTTAGCTGTGTTATGTAGGAGTCATTGGTTTCTATTAATCTGCTAATTTCACCAAAAGAGAAATGGCGTTTTTCAGTTTCTAAAATTATCATTCCACCAGGTTCGTTACAACTTAAATAAAGAGCTGTAGCATTTACTAATTCATTTAATGGAATAATACCTTGTAACTCTATTTGTTCATTAACAACAGCAATTGCTGAAAGCTGGTACTGTGCTGCTAATTTAATTGCACTTAAAAAATATTCCTCTGTTTTTACAAAAGCAGTATTAAAATAATTTTGAAGAGTTGCTATAATATTGTTTTCATCAGCATCTAATAAATCATCTTTACTAATTATACCAACAAATTTATCTTCTGATATTATTGGTAAATGTTGAATATCAAAATCGTCTAAAATTCTTAAAGCAACAATTACTTTATCGTTTAGTTGTATTATAGGAAAATTGGTTTGTATGATTTGCTTTGCTAACATTTTTTATATTCTAAAACAATTATACAACAAAAGATGCTGCATTTATTTGTTTTTACTTAAAAATGTATCTAAAATTTTATTAAATTCCAAGGGCACTTCCATCATAGGGGCATGACCACATTTATCAATAAAATGTAATTCGCTATTGGGTATTAGCTTATTAAACTCTTGCCCTACAAATGGGGGTGTAATAGTATCGTTATTACCCCATACCAATAACGTTGGTTGTTTTATTTGGTTTAATTCTTCTCCTAAATTATTTCTAATGGCACTTTTTGCTAAAGCAATAATTTTAATCACTTTTAATCGGTTATTGGTAATTTCAAAAACCTCATTTACCAATTCTTCTGTAGCCATTGCAGGATCATAAAAAGTAAGTTCTGTTTTTTTTCTCATGTACTCCCTGTCTCCACGTTTAGGATAACTATCGCCCATGCCGTTTTCAAATAAACCACTACTACCAGTAAGGGTTAAAGTTTTTATTTTTTCTGGATGTTTTAATACATGCACCAAAGCAACATGGCCGCCTAAAGAGTTACCCAATAAATGAATATTATTATATCCTCTGGCCTCAATAAATTTATGAACAAATTTCTGTAAACCACCAACTGTAGTATGAAAGATATCCAACTCAAATAGTGGTAACATTGGCACAATAACCTTATGCGTTTTTTTAAAATGCTCCACCAAATCTGCAAAGTTACTTAGTGCACCAAATAAGCCATGAAGTAACATTAATGGCTCTCCATCTCCTTCTTCCAGGTACTTAAATTTATCTTGTTGGTGTATAGTATAATTCATATTGTAATTGGTTGCTATTTGGGGCTATGAGAATTTTACAAATTAAAGGAAAAATGTAGAATAGTTTCTTTACTTAATTATTAAATTTAAATATTAAAATCACCCTACTTGCTAAGTTATAGTTTTTGCTCAACTAAAAATAAGCATAATTATATAAAAGGATAATTATTTTTTACTAATTAAGCATTGCTTGCTATAGAAGAAAAAAATATTTCAAGTTGTTCAAAAATATTTTTAAACATTGGTGTAATAGAGCCTATTACCTGAATTGCCTTTGGTGCAATAGGCTGTATAAAAAAATAAGTTTTAGATTGCTGCACTGTATTGGCAGAAAGGAGGTTCATTTCTATCAAATAAAATAGAAGAATGCTTAAAACTGAAAAGTGCAAAAGTATGTATAAAGCTATTCCTGCAATTTTATTTAACCAGCCCATTAATGCAAACTCAACCGTTTTTTCAATAATAGCAGAACCAACTCTAACCAATATTATTGTTGCCACTACTACCAACATAAATGATAAAAATGGCAGCCATTTAATTGGTATTTTTATATTTGATTGTTGTAAATAATTTGCAGTAACTGCACTAAGCTTTAAGGCAACAAGCAACCCTATAAAAATACTTATAGTTGAAAATATGGCTACTATAAATCCCTTTGTATAGCCTTTAAAAATTGCCAATATTAATAGTACCAATACAATAATATCTATTAGCATACTGAAAAAATAAGTGGCTTAAAATAACATTAAACCGATAGCAATTTTTTTACTATAGTACTTATAACCTTACCATCTGCTTTGCCTGCAAGTTGCTTGGTTGCAATACCCATTACTTTGCCCATATCTGCTGCACTGGTTGCATTAGAATTGGTAATAATAGTTGTAATAACTTGTTCTAATTCGGCTTCGGTTAATTGCTTTGGTAAAAATTTTTCAATTACTTCAATTTCTTCTTTTTCTTTCTGGGCAAGGTCGGCACGGTTTTGTTGTGTAAAAATTTCAAAACTATCTTTTCTTTGCTTTACTAATTTTTGTAAAAGTTTTAATTCTGTATCCTCGTTTATTTGTCCATTTGCACCAGGTTCTGTTTTAGCTTTTATA
>JAIBAV010000059.1 GCA_019695015.1 Chitinophagaceae bacterium | reverse complement strand
CTTTAGAGTCAATTTTTTGTACTTCAGCTAACCTTATTCTAATATTCTTACTTTTTTGAAATACTTTTCTTAAGGGAAAGGAAATGTTGCTTGCATCTAATCCAGCAGTTGCAACTTGATAAAATAAAGGCTGAAACTGATGAAAATTATATTTATCAAGTAAAGTTATATCTATACCATTTTTATTATTCAATAATCTTGCAAGTTTTAAGCCTGCAAATCCTCCACCAACAATAATTACTCTCATTTTAATTGCATTATTTAAAGCAAATATAGGAAATTGTTTAATATGATTAGGATTACTAACTATATTAACAATTACTTAATTAGTTTATTAAAAATGGGTAAATTTTTAAGCTCCGATTTTTCTTTGATAAAAACAATAAAGGAAAATAGTAAAACTAATAAGCTAGCAATAGTAACGCTAAACCAAAACGTGGTAAAATGTTTAATTAAAATGGTATGAATAAAATACAAAGCAACGGCGACAAAAATATAAGAACATAATTTTACCCATTCATAAGGTACAGGGTATTCTTTTTGTCCCCATAGATAACTTAAAACCATCATACTACCATAACAAGCAAAAGTTGCCCAAGCACAGGCTGTATAGCTATAATAAGGAATAAAAAAGTAGTTTATTACCAAGGTTATCACTACTCCAAAAATGGTTATAAGGGCACCAACATTTGTTTTATTTACTAGTTTATACCAAATACTTAAATTATAATAAATACCTAAAAAAATGTTTGCCAATAATAATATAGGAACAATATGTAAGCCTTGCCACATATTAGCATTTTGAATAAAATGCTTCCAAATATCTAAATATAAGGCAACCAAAAGAAACATAAAGCAAACAGTAATTACAAAAAAATTCATTACCCTAGCATAGGTTTTTTTGGCATCTGCATCTTTAGATTTTTTAAAGAAAAATGGTTCGGCACCCATTCTAAATGCTTGAACAGATAAAGTGATGAGTATGGATAATTTATAACATGCTGCATAAATACCCACTTCAGATTTTGCAGCCATTTCTGTTTGTACAGGAGCCCACCAGCTTAGCATTATTCTATCAAAAGTTTCATTTATCATTCCCCCAAAGCCTGCTATGATTAATGGTAAACTATACAGCATCATTTCTTTCCAAAGCTTGGTATCAAAGTTTAAACTAAAACTAAAAAACTCTTTAGATAATAATAATAATGTAAAAAGAGACTGGACAATGTTTGCAATTAAAATATACCCAACTGCAAAATTTGGTTGGTAAAACTTACTACACCAATGAGTAGGATTTTCTTTTAACCAGTTTGGGCAAAGGCTCAAAAAAAAGTAGATACAAAATACATTAATTAATATACTGGTAATTCTAATAAATGCAAACTTTAGTGGCCTGTTTTCTTGCCTTAGTTTAGCAAATGGTAATGTACTTAAGGCATCTAAAAAAATAATACAAACGGCTAAAACTAAATAATTATTATCGGCTTCAATTGTTAATAATGTGGTTAATGGTTTTGCCATTAATAGCATTATTACACTGAAAATAATAGAAGAAATAATAATTGAAATTGAAATAGTATTGTAAATCTTTTTAGCATCATAGGTATTGGCATACCTAAAATAAGCTGTTTCCATGCCGTAAGTAAAAATAATATTCATAAAAGGAATGAAAGAATATATAATACTCATTTCACCATACTGTGCGTTGGTAAACTTAAAGGTAATATACGGTGTAAGTATGTAATTAATAAACTTGGCAGCTATGGTACTTAATCCGTACCACATTGTTTGACCTGCAAGTTTTTTTATTCCACTCAATAGTTAAAATTTATGTATCAAAAATAGTAATGATTATGGTATTACAAATTATGTTATTAATTTTGAAATAATTATTAAACTAAATTTAAGAATCAATGAAAAAGTTTTTTTACTTGTTAGTGTTAATGCTAATTATAAAAACAACCAATGCACAGGAAACTTCCATAATTGTGGGTGGTGAAACAAAGCCAGCAATTAGTAGAGATGTAAATGAAAAAGAATCGGATGTAATTGATGCATTAAAGTATTATTTTCAACAAAAAGGAGTTAAAAAATTTAAAAAATCAAAAGGCATTTATACAGTTAAAGGAATAAAAATTAATGAGATTACCAATGACAACCTAGATTTATTTTTTAGTATTGATAGGAAAGGTAAAAAGAAAGATAAATTAACTACAGTTTCAATGGCAGTACATACTACAGAAAGGCAATTTGTAGGTGAAAGTACACATGAACAAATTAAACAAAAATTACCTGCTTTTATGGATTTGTTACCAACAATTGTATCAGATTATCATAAAAAATTAGAAGCAGATAGATTGCAAAAAGAAGCAGATGACGCAAGAAAAGAAAAAGAAAAATTAGAAAAGCAAGCTGCCAAACAAGCAGCAAAAGCAGCAAAATTGCAAAAGGAAGCAGACCAAGCAAAAACTGAAAAATAATTTGACAACAAAGCCACATATTATTCTTGGTATAGACCCTGGTACACAGTTACTAGGGTTTGCTTTATTAAAAGTAGAAGGAAATAAACAACAAGTTTTATTAATGGATGTTTTAAAACTAACTTCTCATAAAGATATTTATGTAAGGTTAGAAAAAATTCATTCTAAGGTTACAGAATTAATCAAGTTATATCAACCAAAAACTTTTGCCATAGAAGCCCCTTTTTTTGGTAAGAACGTACAAAGTATGTTAAAACTTGGTAGGGCACAAGGCGTTGCAATAGCTGCTGCAATTCATGCTGGTTTAGATGTTACAGAATATTCTCCTAAAAAAGTAAAACAATCTATTACAGGTAATGGCAATGCAGATAAAGAACAAATTTGGAAAATGTTGCAACGAGTTTTGAATATTGATGAAAAGCCTCAATATTATGATGCTACAGATGCTTTAGCAGTTGCTCTTTGTCATTGTTATCAACTATCAAGTAGTTTAAATTTGAAGGATAAAAAGTTTAATGGTTGGAATGATTTTATTCAAAAAAATCCAAATAGATTTAAGCAATGATAAACCATGTATCGTTAAAAAATATTAATTCACCTATTAATATATACAATTTACCGAAGTATAGCCCCAATAGCCCATGTACATTTAAAGATTGGTATAATTTTTTGTAATATTACATCAGTTTTTTAAGGGTTTAGGGTTGAAAAGGAGGCTACGATTCTTCGCTGCCTCCTTTAATTTTTTACAGAATTATACAATTTGCTTTATTATATCTCCAAATTTCCAAACATCTTCAAAAGAGTTGTAAAGTGGTACAGGTGCAATTCTAATTACATTAGGTTCTCTCCAATCTGCAATTACTCCTTGCTGCATTAAAGCATTAAATATTTGTTTTCCGTTTTTTAGCATTAGCATAGAGACTTGGCAACCTATTTCATTCTCATTTCTAGGCGTAATAATTTCAATGGTTTGGGTATTGCTTTTTTGGTTGATATCGTCTAAAATAAATAAAACAAAACTGCTTAATAGTTTTCTTTTTTTATGTAACCTATCCATACCAACTTCGTCAAAAATATCTAAGGCTGCTTTATGAGCAGCCATGCTTAAAACAGGTGCATTACTTAATTGCCATCCTTCGGCAGTTGGTATTGGTATAAAACCACGTTCCATTTTAAAACGTGTTTCTTTATTATATCCCCACCAACCGGCAAATCTTTTTAATTTTTTATTTGTTATATGTTTTTGATGTATAAAAGCTCCTGCAACACCTCCAGGGCCTGAGTTTAAATATTTATAAGAACACCAACACGCAAAATCTACATTCCAATTATGCAGTTGTAAGTTAATATTTCCTGTAGCATGGGCAAAATCAAATCCAACCAATGCACCTACTTTATGGCTTGCCTCAGTAATATTTTTAATATTAAAAACTTGTCCGGTATAATAATTTACTCCTCCAAATAATACTAAAGCCACACTGTCTTTATTTTGCTCGATTGTGTTTAAAATATCTTCTTCTCTTATAGTGTGTTCTCCTTCTCTTGGTTCTACTTCAATAACTGCATCTTCGTAATTAAGCCCATGAAACCTTACTTGGCTTTCAATAGCATATTGATCGGATGGAAAAGCTTTTGCTTCGCAAATTATTTTATATCGCTGGGCTGTTGGTTGATAAAAACTTACCATTAATAAATGAAGATTAACTGTAAGTTGGTTCATTACCACAACTTCTTCTTCTAATGCACCTACAATTTTTGATAATTGTTTAGGAAAAATTTCATGGTAAGGCATCCATGGATTTTTGGCATGAAAATGTCCTTCAACTCCTAAATTAGCCCAATCATTTAATTCTTGTTGAATATAAGCTGCTGTTGATTTTGGTTGAAGACCTAATGAATTGCCTGTTAGATAAACAGTATCTCTACCATTATGCTGTGGAATAAAAAATTTAGTTCTAAAATCTTTTATTTCATCTTGCTCATCTAAATTTTTTGCAAATGCTAATGTATTTTGATAAATCATTTTAAAGTTAGTTTATTGTAGCAATAACTTTTAATTCTATTGCTATTGGTGTTGGTAAACTTTTTACTTCTACTGTGGTACGACAAGCTTGAACATCTTTAAAATATTCGCCATAAAGTTTATTATAAATAGGAAAATCTTTTTTCATATTGGTTAAAAAAACAGTAACATCTACAATATTCTTCCAACAACTACCACTAGCTTCTAAAACTGCTTTTACATTTGCCATTACTTGATGCACTTCAGCTTCAATATCATATTGAATAATGTTATTGCAGCTATCTAACTGCAAACCTGGTATTGAATTATCTTCTGGTTTTCTTGAGCCAATTCCAGAAAGGAATAAAAGGTTGCCAACCTTTACTGCATGAGGATAAGAGCCTAAGGGTTTTGCAGCTAATTCCGTATGAATAACTTTGTTCTCCATTTTATTTTTAAATTACAAGTATTGAAAATAAAGTATGCTTTAATTGAAATAAACTAAGAAAAAAGAGTATTAAAATTCAATACAAACATTTTTAGTTTCTGTAAAAAACTTTAAAGCTTCCCAACCGCCTTCTCTTCCTATTCCACTATTTTTATTACCACCAAAAGGTGTTCTTAAATCTCTAACTAACCAACAATTAACCCATAAAATTCCACTCTCTGTTTTTGCAGCAATATAATTAGCTTTAGAAATATCTTGAGTCCAAATAGTTGCAGATAAACCATAGTTACTTGTGTTGGCTAATTGCAGAGCCTCTTCCAGAGTTTTAAAAGTTTGTAAAGTAACTATAGGGCCAAAAATTTCTTCCATATTTGTTGTACAATTGGCATCTAACCCTTCAATAATTGTTGGTTCAATAAAATATCCATTGGCACATCTTCCTTCTAGTTTTACTGCATTACCTCCTAATAAAATTTTGCCACCTTCATTTTTTGCAATTTCAATACAATTCAAAACCTTATCAAAATGAGATTTGCTAACAACAGCACCTTGTTTTGAATTTTCATGTAAAGGATCTCCAACTGTAAGGCTCTTTACTTTTTCAATAAATTCCGATTTGAATTTTTGATAGATGCTTTCTTCAATTAAAATTCTGCTCCCACATAAACATATTTGTCCCTGGTTACTAAAAGAGGATTGTATTGTTGTTTTCATCATTTTATCCCAATTACAATCGGCAAAAATGATATTAGGATTTTTACCACCTAACTCTAAAGAAAGTTTTTTAAACATAGGTGCAGCTATTGAAGCAATTTGTTCTCCTGCTCTGGTGCTTCCTGTAAAAGAAATAGCTTTAATTTTTTTATGCTTTACAATAGCTTCGCCACAGCTATTGCCTAAACCATGTACAATATTTAATACGCCAGCAGGTAAACCAGCTATGATACAAATTTTAGAAAGTAAAAAAGCTGTAATAGGGGTTACTTCGCTTGGTTTTGCTATAACACAATTACCTGCTGCAAGAGCAGGTGCAATTTTCCAGGTAAATAAATATAAAGGTAAATTCCATGGAGAAATACAACCAACAATTCCAATTGGTTGGCGTAATGTATAGTTAATAGCTTTTCCTTGCATGGAATGGCTTTCTGAAGCAAAGTGCATAATGCCTGTAGCAAAAAAACGGAAATTAGCCGATGCCCTAGGAATATCCACCTTTTTACTAAGCCATAATGGTTTACCATTATCATTTGTTTCGGCTAATGCAAAAGCATCAATGTTTTCATCAATTAAATCTGCAATTCTATTTAAGATTTTAAAACGTTCTTCTAAAGTTGTATTACCCCAACTTTCTTTAGCAATTGTAGCTGCTTGCACTGCTAATTCAATATCTTTTTCGTTGCTATTTGGAATTTGTGCAAAAACTTCGGCAGTAGCCGGATTAACGCAATCTATAAACTGACTACTTAATGGTGCAACCAAATTGCCACCAATATAGTTTTCTATGTAATAAGGTATTTCAAGATTCATTTGTAGATAGAGATTAAATTATGGTTGCTTACTTAATTGCTTTTTTAGAAAAAAATTCTTTTATAAAGATCCAGTTCTACCGCCATCTACTGGAATACTAACACCATTAATATAAGAAGCTGCAGGCGATGCTAAAAATGCTACAGCATTAGCTATCTCTTCTGGTTGTGCAAAACGCTTCATCGGAATTTCTTTTTGCATTTCATTTTCAATTTCTTCTAAAGTAATATTTTTTTTGCTTGCGTTATTTTCAATTATATTTTTTAATCTACCAGTTGCAGTAGCACCAGGTAAAACATTATTTACTGTTATATTAAATTGGCCTAATTCGTTAGCCATTGTTTTACTCCAACTAGCTACAGCACCACGTATAGTATTAGAAACTCCTAAATTAGGTAAGGGAATTTTTACAGAGGTTGAAATTATATTAATGATTCTTCCAAAACCAGCTTCTTTCATTCCATTAATTACCGCTTTGGTTAATATATGATTACAAATAAGATGACGATTAAAAGTATCTAAAAACTGTTGTTCTGTTGCATCTGTAATTTGCCCAGCATTGGGGCCTCCAGAATTATTAACTAAAATATGAACTGTATTTTTTTTAATAAATTCCACCATAGCACTTTTCACTGTAGAAGGGTTATCAAAATCGGCAACCAAATAATTGTGTGGTTGGTTAAATGAATAGTTCAATTGTTTTAGTGCTTCAATCAATGCAGTTTGATTTCTAGCCATTAAAATACAAGTAGCTCCTAAATTAGACAACTCTTTGGCAGTTGCTAAACCAATGCCTTGTGTGCTGCCACAAATAATTGCAGTTTTATTTTCAAGAGAAATATTCATCTTTGTAATTGATAATTTAATTTTCAAAAGTAGTAAAAAGAAAGTGTATCCTTTAAACGTTTCTTAATAAATTCTTTTGAAGCTAATTAATTCATAAACTTAAAAAATAGTAACATGCCAGTAATTCCTCCCTTCAATTTAAAAAAATGGATTGATGAAAATAGAGATTTATTAAAACCACCAGTTGGCAATTCTTGCGTATATAAAGATGCAGAAAATTTTATTGTAATGATTGTAGGTGGACCAAATGCAAGAAAGGATTATCACTTTAACGAAACAGAAGAATTATTTTATCAAATAGAAGGTGATATAACAGTAAAAATTATTGATGAAGGGGTATTTAAAAATATACATATTAAAGAAGGAGAGATGTTTTTATTACCTCCTAAAACACCACATAGCCCACAAAGAGGACCTAACACTGTTGGTTTAGTAATTGAGAAAAAAAGAGAATCTGAAGATGATGGTTTTTTATGGTTTTGTGAAAACTGTGGAAATAAATTGTACGAAGAAACTTTACATGTAGATGATATTGTAAAACAGTTACCACCTGTAATGAATAGGTACTGGGAAAGTATAATGCATAGAACTTGTGATAAATGTGGGTCAGTAATGGAACCTCCTGTAAAGAAGTAAATATTATTTTTTACAGAATTAGGTATTATATAAAATAGAAAACAAGTAATCAATACATCCAATAAACTTCTACAAAATTGAAAATTGATATTCATACACATATTATGCCTGCCCAAATGCCTAATTGGGTAAAGAAATTTGGTTATGGAGAGTTTATACATTTAGAACATAGAAATTGTAAAGCCTGTATGATGAAGGGGGATAAGCTTTTTAGAGTAGTGGAAGATAATTGCTTTGAAACAGATTTACGATTAAATGAAATGGATGCCACCAATGTAACAATACAAGTATTATCTACTATTCCTGTTTTATTTAATTATTGGGCAAAACCAAAAGATGGTTATGAAACCTCTCGTTTTTTAAATGACCATATTGCCGAAAGCGTTCAAAAACATCCCAATCGTTTTATTGGCATTGGTACAGTGCCTTTACAAGATATTGATTTTGCAATAAAAGAAATGGAACGATGTGTAACCAAATTAAATATGCCAGGTGTAGAAATTGGTAGTAATATTAATGGTAAAAATTTAAGCGATTCCTATTTTTTCCCATTTTATGAAGCTGCAGAAAAATTAAGTTGTGCATTATTTATTCATCCTTGGGAAATGATGGGAGAGAAAGATATGCAGAAATATTGGTTACCATGGTTGGTTGGTATGCCTGCAGAAACATCAAGAGCAATATGTTCTTTAATATTTGGAGGCGTTTTTGAAAAATTTCCTAAATTAAGAGTTGCTTTTGCACATGGTGGCGGCAGTTTTCCATTTACTTTAGGTAGAATAGAACATGGCTTTAATGTACGACCAGATTTGGTTGCTATAGATAACCCAATTAATCCATGTAATTATATTGGCAAATTTTGGATAGACAGCCTGGTTCATAATGAAGATGCTTTAAAATATAATTTAAAATTAATAGGAGAGGATAAAATTTGTTTGGGTAGCGATTACCCATTTCCTTTAGGAGAACACCATCCAGGTAAATTAATAGAAGAGTCTTCTTTAAACAATACAGTTAAAGA
>JAIBAV010000082.1 GCA_019695015.1 Chitinophagaceae bacterium | reverse complement strand
TTTGATTTACAACTAAAATGTACAATTAAATATTCGTGTATAGTCGTTTAAAAACGCTTAACATCGAGAGTAAACACTTAAAAACCGAGTCTTGTTTTTTACCCTAATCATCTTTGCCCTATCAAATAAAAAAGTATCAGACGTCAATACTACTTTGTTTGATTGAAATAAATTAATAAACCATTCTTTTTTTCAAAACCAATAAAAATGAAATTAAGAATAAAAATCTTAAAATTATGTACGCACTAAAAAACAAAGTTCAACTAATTGGCAACTTAGGCAATAATCCAGAAGTAAAAACATTAGAAACTGGTAAAAAAATGGCTCGTTTTAGCATGGCCACCAAAGAAGTTTTTAGAAATGCAAAAGGCGAAAAAGTAGTAGAAACCCAATGGCATAATATTGTAGCTTTTGGTAAAGTAGCCGATATTGTTGAGAAGTATTTACAAAAAGGAACTGAAATGGCAATGGAAGGTAAACTAATTAATAGGTCTTATATTGATAAAGAAGGAAATAAAAAATACATTACCGAAGTACAAGTAAATGAAGTATTATTATTAGGAAAAGAAAATGCTAAAGCATAAATAGAAACTATAGTAAACATAATAAAAATGTGTACTACTACGGATGTAACAAGGTTGTTAAACTAACTTTGTTGCATCCTTTTCTTTTATGTATAATGCAAAGGATTAAAATATTTAAACTGATATTAAATTTTTTATGCAAATTCGTACAGTAGTTTCCAACAATTATGGCTTTTAATATTCAAACATTTAAAACACGTACACTCAGTGCAATTGTTTTTGCTGCAATAATGTTGTTTGGGTTATTTGTAAACAACTGGACATTTTTTTTACTCTTTACCATTATACATTTTGGGTGTTGGATAGAATATCAAAAACTATTATCGCTTATAGATGATTGTTATAAAACAATTACACCTTTTCACAAATATGGTGTAATAATTACGGGCTTTGGTTTTATGCTTTGGATGTTAAATGCAAGTTATGCTTTTGGGTCATTTAACCTGCAATTATTAGGAATGAGTTTGGTAGTTATTTTTGCTATTGTACTTCCTATAACCGAAATTTTATTCAGTAAAAAACAAGAAGTTAAACCTGCCTTTTTATCGTTTTTGGGCTTGATTTATATTTCCATGAGCATTGGGTTAATTTTAGACTTGTACGAGATAAATATTAATAACGCTATAATAGGCAATGGTATTATTGCAATTTTTATTATAGTATGTATGTGGGTAAACGATACAATGGCATATATAGTTGGCTCATTTATTGGTAAAACACCTTTCTCTAAAATTTCTCCTAAAAAAACTTGGGAGGGTACCATTGGCGGAATTGTATTGTGTATAATAGTTATGGGTTTTGCAATGAATTATTTTATAGAAGAAAAACAACTTATTGGCCAAAGTGCTAGCTTAAAAGTACATTGGTTTATATTGGCAGCAATTGCATCTATTACAGGTACTTTAGGAGATTTACTGGAAAGCAAACTTAAAAGAATGGCTGGTGTAAAAGATAGTGGAAACATTATGCCAGGCCATGGCGGTTTTTTAGATAGATTTGATTCATTGCTAGTAGCAGTACCATTTATTTGGTTGTATGTAAAATTATTTTTATAAAGGCTAACAATTAGCAGTTATTATCTTTGTATTATGCAATTACCTTCTGTTTTATTAGAAAATGCTGTAGCTGAGTTTGCAAAACTACCAGGTATTGGTAAAAAAACCGCTTTAAGATTAGTGCTCCATTTATTAAATAAAAATGAAGAAGAAGTAAAGTTATTTGGCGATACAATTTATACAATGCGTAATAGTATAAAATTTTGTAATCGTTGCTTTAATATTAGCGATGGAGACATTTGTAGTATTTGCAGTAATAGCATGCGTAATCAACAAATTATTTGTGTAGTTGAAAATATTAGAGATGTAATTGCAATTGAAAGCACTCAACAATACAATGGTGTGTATCATGTTTTAGGAGGTGTTATTTCTCCATTAGATGGTATTGGACCAGATAAATTAAATATTAATGGTTTACTTTCAAGAGTAGAAAATGACCAAGTAGAGGAAATTGTTTTTGCCCTATCACCCAATATTCAAGGAGATACAACTATCTATTATATTCAGAAAAAATTACAAAATACTAATTGTAAAATTACCACTATTGCTCGTGGTATTGCTTTTGGAGGAGAGTTGGAATATGCCGATGAAATGACATTAGCTGGAAGTTTACAAAATAGGCTTCCTGTACAGCAGTATGTTAATGGATAAACTACAGTAACCATCCTAAAAGCAAACAGGCAAATACAATAAAAGGAGCTTTGGTTTTTGTATATTCAAGAGTTAAAAAAGTAGCTATAATTACTACAACATCTAAGCTAAAATTCTTTAACGAAATTTGTACATCGGTAAATAAAATATCTTTTGCTAAATAAAAAAATGCACCTGCCATAATTCCTACAACCACTGCATTAATACCCTCTAACGATCTAAAAATTA
>JAIBAV010000154.1 GCA_019695015.1 Chitinophagaceae bacterium | reverse complement strand
TAGAAACGGAGGAAACAATATTAATACGCTGGTTGGCACGTACCTTAATTAATTCGTATCTAAATCTTTCTGGGTCTCTGGAGTCGGCAGTAAAATCGTCTTTTAATAAAAGTAGTTGTACAATACTTTCGTCTGCTGCATCTGTAGAGTCTATTGCTAAATAAGACATTGCAATTAATCTGTATGCTTGTAGTTTATCATCGTAAGTAAAACTATTTGATTGAGAAATACATTGTTTTAATTTTAAAATACACTCGGTAAATCTGCCAATATTATAATAGCTTTCTGCTTCAGAAATAGTATTGGCATTACAAGCCTCTTGTGCATATATATTACTTGGTGCAAAAAAGCAAAACAGTACTAATGTTAAAAAAAATTGCTTCGTCATAGATATAAAACTGTTAAAAATTTCTGAACCAATTGCTTAATAATTATGGTAAAGCCTTGTACAGCCCAGCCATAGCTGTTTTACAGCCAATTGTTTTTTCTCTTGGCTATAAGAGCAAAAGTGCTCCCTTTCGCTTTTGGTTTATTTTTAAAAATTAAATTTCTATAAAAGTAACAGTTAATTTTTTTAAAGCATTAATACATACTAAACTTATTTTTTATTTAAGATTAAATTTTTTAGTTCTTCTATTTGTTTCTGTTGTTCGTTTAACCTTTTGTTTTGTTGAATAATGTATAAGGTAAGTTCTTCTGTTTTTTCTAAAAGTTTTACATTTATTTCTGCAAGGTTAATACCCTTGTCTTTTACTTCCTGTGCATTCGGAATATTGGGTAAATGTTTATATGTGGTAATAAATTGTTCTAATTCGTGTAGGGGTTTTAAATAATAGTTATCATCAAAAACATAATCTGCCCATTCGCTGCTAAGTGCTACTCTAATACTATCTGTAAGAATACCACCCATAACATTTAAAGTTCTGTTACCTTTAAAAACATACCCTGTGGCATTTGGTACACCCAATAAAAGTTGGTGCGTAGCAAAATCGCCATAAATAAGGGCATTGGTTCTACCATTACTAATATACAATTTATTGCTGCCTGTTTCAGAAAAACCTGCACTGCTACCAATATACACATTATAATTACCAGTACTGTTATTATAACCTGTTGAATCACCTATAGCTACATTCTTTAACCCTGTTGTATTGTTACGTAGAGTGTTCGCACCATTTGCAACATTGTTACGTCCGGTTGTATTAGAATAAAGAGATTGGAAACCATTAGCAGTATTGTTACCACCGGTTGTATTGGAATGTAATGAATTGCTGCCATTAGCAGTATTTTGATATCCGGTTGTGTTGGAATATAGAGACTGGTAGCCATTAGCAGTATTTTTATATCCAGTTGTGTTGGAATAAAGAGATTGGCAACCATTAGCAGTATTATTACCACCGGTTGTATTGGCCAATAGAGAGAAGCTGCCATTTGCGGTATTGTTAATGCCGGTTGTATTGGCATATAGCGAGTAGAAACCATTAGCAGTATTGTCATGCCCTGTTGTATTATTAAATAGAGAGTTGTTACCATTAGCAACATTGTAATATCCGGTTGTATTGGAGCCTAGAGAGAATCTACCACTAGCAGTATTGTTATTACCAGATGTATTAGCATATAGTGAGTAGCTACCATTAGCAGTATTGTCATACCCAGTAGTATTGGAAAATAGAGATTGGTAGCCATTAGCAACATTGTTACCTCCGGTTGTATTGAAATATAGAGATTGGTATCCGTTAGCAATATTGTAACTTCCGGTTGTATTAGAATAAAGAGATTGGTAACCATTAGCACTATTGGCATATCCGGTTGTATTGGAATAAAGAGATTGGTAACCATTAGCAACATTGCTAGATCCTGTTGTATTGGAGAATAGTGAGTTGCCTCCATTGGCAACATTGTAATTGCCAGATGTGTTGGAAGTTAAAGCCCCAACACCAAATGCAGTACAATTTGTTCCATTAATTGGGGTTGTGTTGCTACTGTAAGATGTATTTTGTGCATATGTACTTATACTAATAAGTAACGTCACCAACATAGAGGTAATACCCTTTAATAAATTTATTGTTTTCATAATAGTAATTTTATTTAGTAAAGAAATATGGTACTAAAGTATTGTATTTCTTATTATTAAAATAATAAATATAAGAGAAAGTGTTTTTGGGATATATGCTTAAAGCCTAATAACCAATGTTTATACAAAGTTTTATTTTTTATAAAAAATAGATTGTATATAACCACTTATTTTGTTGCAGTATTGGCAACAAGAAAATGCAATTGAAAATAAAAAAGAGAAGATGTTTTTAAACATCTTCTCTTTTAATTTTTTAAAACGGTGATAAGTAATTAATGTTCTACTAACAACTTTTCTGTTGCTCTATTTCTCTTTCTATCAGTAACTTCTACCAAGTAAGTACCACTGGTTAATTTACTAATATTAAATTGATTGGCACCACCGGTGGTGTTTTTTTGTAGTACAATTTTTCCGGTTATATCCTTAATATTAATAACGTAATTAGAGTTATCGGGCAGTTCTATTGTAACCATTTTACTGGTAGGGTTTGGATACATTTTAATAGAATAATTTACAATATTATTTTGTAATAGTTTATTAAAAACTACACTAAATCTGCCTGCTCCCTTTGTTTCAGGTTTGTCTTTATCTACAGTAAACTCATAAACAGGCAACTGTTTTACGTTGTGAATAGATTGTTGTAAATGGTCTATTAAAAAAATATCGGTACCAATAAAATGTTCAAATTCGGTAAACCCTAATTTATAAATTCCGCTTTGATTGCAAACAACATTTAGCCTAACAGTATCGCTAGCAAGTGTATTACTATTTCTAGTTTGAACCACCATGCCTTTATATCCTTTAAAGCTTGTTAAATAATGGCTGCCACTGTTAATAGAAGGAATGTCCCATTCGTTTTCATCTGTATTATTTATAGCTGCATCCATTGCATAACGAACAATTATTTCGTCTAACTGTGTATTATCCTGCATTAAATAATGCACTCTTATTTTATCATTAAAATTTCTGGTACGAAAATAACCAACATCAGACCCATCTGTTTTATGTGCCTCGTCGAAAGTTAAGTTTAAATTACCTGCAACAGAAGACTGCACAAAAAATGCCTGACCACTGGCAATAATATTTCCTGTAGCATTATTATAACCCGTACCTCCTGTAAAAGAAACACCATCCCAATAGCTATACACCCCACTAGGGCTGGCAGGTATATAAATAGCATAAGTATTAGTTATACTACTGCTATTGGTAGTTTTAAATGCATTAAAACTAATAGGGCTGGGGTAAGGGTTGCCAATAAAAACATAATTATTAATACCATTGTTAGGGTAAACAATACTAAAGCTACCTAAGTTTTTATCTGTATTACTGATAGCCCCAGTAGCCCTAAGTGTAACACTTGTAGGGCTTAAATATGCCGGGTTACCATTTATTAAATTGCAACCTATAGATCTATACCCACGAACATTTACTCTAAATCCTTTACCCATACCTACAGTATTCAATAAAGTACCAGAAGGTACCTCCCAACGGGTATTAATTGTTTTACTAGCATCATAAGTAAAAATATTTGCAGCATTGCTTACCGTTGCATCAAAACCATTGCTATGTGCAGTTAAAAAAGGACAAACAGTACCACCTGTACCCGAACCTGTAATATGTATTAGTTGTTGCCATGTATTATTTATTGTACCAGTAACAGGGCTGCTAATAAAACTCCATTTACGAGTTGCCTTAGCTGGTATATAACGTTCAACAGTAATATTACCGTTAATATAACTACCTGTACCTGCTGCTATTCTGGCTGTTCCAACAGCATTGCTTACTAATACTAAATTGCCATTAACAGTAAAAGTACCCGACATGGGCGTTAAAGACTGTATAATTCTTACAGTATCTACAATACTGGCTATACTAATACCTGCAGTATTATCTATTGCCAAATTATCTATATTGCCAATGCCACTTATTTGAGCAGGGCTATTGCCAGAAAGAATTAATTTTCCTGCACCAGTTATATTACTATTGTTAATAAGGTTTGTACTTTGAAGAGTTATTTTTGCACCATCTTGTATGGTAATATTTGCTCCACTACTAACATACAATTGGCTGTGAGCTTGTTTAATAGCCAAATGAATTACTATTAAAACAAGATATGTTTTTATACTTTTCATTGGTTTATTTATTAAATTTTAAATTATATAAAAGTAACAATTTATTTTTTATTTAATATTAAGTTTTTTAGTTCCTCTATTTGTTTCTGTTGGTTATTAATTTGTTCCTGTTGGCCATTAATATGTTTCTGTTGTTCGTTTAATCTTTTGTTTTGTTGAATAATGTATAAAGTAAGTTCTTCTGTTTTTTCTAAAAGTTTTACATTTATTTCAGCAAGGTTAACACCCTTCTCTTTTACTTCCTGTGTAGTAGGTATATTGGGTAAATGTTTATATGTGGTAATAAATTGTTCTAATTCGGGTAGGGGTTTTAAATTATAGTTATCATCAAAAACATAATCTGCCCATTCGCTGCTAAGTGCCACTCTAATACTATCTGTAAGAATACCACCCATAACATTTAAAGTTCTGTTACCTTTAAAAACATACCCTGTAGCATTTGGCACACCCAATAAAAGCTGGTGCGTAGCAAAATCGCCATAAATAATGGCATTGGTACTACCATTACTAATGTACAATTTATCGCTGCCTGTTTCTGTTTGTCCTGCCTGGCTACCAATATACACATTGTTGCTGCCAAGGCTGTTAAAGCCTGCCATACCACCAATAGCAACATTATTAACCCCAGTAGAATTATAGTAAAGAGCCTGAAAACCGTTTGCTGTGTTGGTAGAGCCTGTTGTATTGGAATAAAGTGATTTGTAACCATTAGCAACATTTCCTGAACTAGTAGTATTGAAAAATAGAGAGTAACTACCATTAGCAACATTGTCTATTCCGGTTGTATTGGCAGCTAGAGAGTAGCTACCATTTGCGGTGTTGTAATTTCCCGTTGTATTGGAAGATAGAGAGACGATGCCATTAGCAACATTGTTATATCCCGTTGTATTGGAAAAAAGAGAATTGCGTCCGTTAGCAACATTATCATATCCCGTTGTATTGGAAAAAAGAGAGCCTGAACCATTTGCAACATTGTTATATCCCGTTGTATTGGAAAAAAGAGAGCCTGAACCATTTGCAACATTATCATATCCCGTTGTATTGGAAAAAAGAGAGCTACTACCATTAGCAACATTTAAATGCCCAGCAGTATTGGAATATAGAGATTGGTAACCATTAGCAACATTGCCTATTCCGGTTGTGTTGGAATATAGAGAGCCGCCGCCATTTGCAGTGTTGTAATTTCCGAATGTATTGTTCAATAGAGATTGGTAACCATTTGCGGTGTTGTAAAATCCGAATGTATTGTTAAATAGAGATTGGTAACCATTTGCAACATTGTAATATCCGGTTGTATTGTAATATAGAGAGGAATCACCGTTTGCAACATTGCGTTCTCCGTTTGTATTGGAATATAGAGAGTAATTACCATTAGCAACATTGGCACTACCGGTTGAATTGGAGTATAGAGATTTGTAACCATTTGCAACATTGGCACTACCGGTTGTATTGGAATATAGAGAGCCTACACCATTAGCTGTATTGTACCACCCAGTTGTATTGGAATAAAGGGCAAAACTACCATTAGCAACATTGGCACTACCGGTTGTATTGTTAAATAGAGATAGGTAACCATTTGCAGTGTTGGATTCTCCGAATGTATTGTTAAATAGAGATTGATTACCATTAGCTGTATTGTACCACCCAGTTGTATTAGAATAAAGAGCACTTGTACCATTAGCAGTATTGTAATTTCCAATTGTATTGGAAAATAGAGAGTAGCTACCATTAGCAACATTATTAAATCCGGTTGTGTTGGCAGTTAAAGCCCCAAAACCAAATGCAGTACAATTTGCTCCATTAATTGGGGTTGTGTTGCTATTGTAAGATGTACTTTGTGCTTGTGTGCTTACACTAATAAGTAATACCACCAACATAGAGGTAATACCCTATAATAAATTTATTGTTTTCATAAAAGTAATTTTTTGGTTAAGAATTATTATACTAAAGTATAGTAGTCATTATTTTTAAAATAATAAATATCATGTGACAGGCATTTTTTGGAAATATGCCTAAAAACCCTTATAACTAAACTATAATAATAATTTTCTGCCTCTGTAATAGTATTGGCATTACAGGCTTATTGCGTATGTATATTGTTTGTAGTAAAAAAGCAAAACAGTAGTAATGTTTTAAATAATTACTTCGTTAAAACTTTAAAACGTTTTAAAAGTGTTTTTGCTAATAGTTTAATAATTATTGTAAAGCTTTGTAAAGCCCATCCATAGTTGTTTTCCAGCCAATAATTTTTTTATCTTCGCTGCAAGAGTAAAGATGTTCTCCATTGTTGCTATACCATATACCATAAACCCATTTTGTATGGCCACCATCGCTTAAGGTAATAATATCTTCGGTTTGTTTGTGTTGTACCAACTGTTGTACATCCATAAGTTTTATAGTATGGTCTGCACTACCTGTAGCAATTTGCCAAACTCCGTTCTTTAATTTTTTAAACTGAATACAGTTAATGCTTGATTTGTGTATGGTGGCAGTTGTTGGGTTATTATGTGAGTTGGTTTCTTTTAACCATAAAGTTCCGTCGTAAGTGCCAGCAGCTATAAAATTTTCGTTTTCGTTTATAGCCAAACTTGTAATTTTAGATGGTAAGGTATAAGTGTTACTTATTTGGTTATTTACAAGATCGTTGTATGTGTTATAAATAAAAAGTTTATTATTTTCTGCCACAAAAATCTTGTTCAATTTATCGCCTACAACTAATGAGGTTAATCCACTGCGTTGTAAACTTGCTTGCATAATAGAGGCTTTGTCGGTAGTAACTTTTAAAATTTCTTTATCGGTAATAATAATAAATGTTTGATTATTGATTACTGCTATACTTTTAGCAATACCATTTATTTTAAAGTTATTGGTGAGTGTAGTTTGTGCGTTACTACTACAATTAAAAATAAAGCAATTGCCATTAGCAGTGGCTACAAAAAGTTTTGTATTATCTTTAGTTACTGCCAAAGCCCTAATATCTTCTTTAAGTAAAATTGGTTTACCAATGGTTTGTAAAATTCCGTTTTCTTCTTTTGCTGTATATATAAAGCCTGCTTCATCTGCAGTAAAAACAATATTATTATTTGATTTGCCTATTATATTTTTTACTGCATATTTATGGTAAGTTGCTTGGTTTTTATTTTTTATTGCATCGGCCCAATTGGTGTTTAGTGCGGTATAAATTTCTGCATTTTGTTTAGGCCCATCATTTTCTTTATTAAGCAAAAAGGCGTTGATAGCAAGCTTTTTACTCTCTGTTTTATTACCTTCTCTAAATTTTTGTAAAGAAAGGTTGGCAAGATTTTTGGCTTCGGCTAAATCTTTTAATTTAGTTGAAATTTTTCTTTGTTCTTCTGCTGCTTTTCTTTGCTTTTCGGCTTCTATGGTTTTTTCTTCTGCTTTCTTTTTTTGCCTATTAGCCTCTGTTGCATTTTCTTCGGCTTTTTGTTTTTGTTTTTCGGCTTCTATGGTTTTTTCTTCTGCATTCTTTTTTTGCTTATTAGCTTCTATTGCATTTTCTTCGGCTTTTTGTTTTTGTTTTTCGGCTTCTGTTTTTTGGTTTATTGCTTCCGTTGCATTTTCTTCGGCTTTTTGTTTTTGTTTTTCGGCTTCGTTTGCATTTTCAACAGCTAAATGTTTTTGAGCAAGTGCATTTTTTCTTTCTTTCTCTGCTTCCTCTGTTTTATTTAATGCAATTATTTTTTGTTGGTTAGCTTTATTACGTTGGTCAAAAGAAAATATTGCCAATAACAAAGCAGCTATGGCAATACAGGAAATAAAAATAGCAATCAGCCTTGCCCTTTTTAACCTTCTTTTGTGCATTTTTTCTTTATGCTGAATGGCTAATTCGCTTTGTTGTTTACAATAATCTAAAAAAAGAATTGCTTTTTCGAAGTAGTTATTGTAACGAGAAGCCCATGTTACATTTGGTTTAGCTTCTTCTTTCCATTTCCAGGCAAGTTGTAATTCTGGGTCTCTCCATAAGCCTCCTTTTCCCAGTTCATACAAATTAGCAGCCTCACAAAGACGTAAATAAATTTCGGCAGATTGGTTTTCTTCTTCTACCCAATTTAATAATCTGTTCCAACCTCTCATTAAACTTTCGTGAGAAATATCAATGATGGTATCTTCGTTAATTGCTACTTCGCTTGGTGGCATTAAAAAGCTTCTACCATTTGCTCTAAAAACATCAATTACTTCTATCACTTCGTTAGAGCTGGCATTGGCAAGTTTACATATTTCTGATAGTTTGGTTGGCCTTCTTATACCTCTTGTATCGCTACCTCTATCTGTTAATGATTTAAAAAGGCTTTCGCAAATTTGTTTTTTTCTATCTGTGTTTAAATCGTTATATGCTTCTTCTGCATGTTGAGATAAAGCATTAGACATTGTTCCTATTTCTTCATAAGCATCAATATCAATAGGCGTATTATTATTACTTTTGGAAGACCAAATATTCCATGTTCGCATTAATGCATGTTGCAAAATGGGTAATTGGTCTGGGTTATCGCCAACATCATTTAACAGTTGATTTAATAGTTGAGGGGTTATAGTTGCCCCACCAACAGCTACTGGTCCTGTAATTGCTTCTCTTCTTTCGTCTCTTGTCATTCTAGGTACAAGATATTGCCCTTCATTTATCGCTTCTGGCAATCCTCTAAACTCGGTACAATCTCCTAAAAAGTCAGACCGCATGGTAAATACAACATAAATAGGAAATTCTTTTTGTTCGGATGCTTTTAATAGTAAGTTTATAAATGCAATGGAGTCTCTTTTTCCTTCTTTAGCATCTTTCTCAACCCTGCTAAATCTAAAAATTTCTTCAAATTGATCTACCAGTATTAGCAGGTTATTTTTTTTATCAATTCTACTTTGTTTA
>JAIBAV010000020.1 GCA_019695015.1 Chitinophagaceae bacterium | reverse complement strand
TGATTAACGCAAATTAAATTTTATTTACCTCCTCATTTTTTAGTTGATATTGTTGCCCTGATTCTGTACAAGTGGCAAATCCTTTTTCATTAAAACGCAACCGATGTCCAAATTCACTTACCCAACCAATTTGTTTGGCAGGATTGCCCACCATTAAGGCATAAGGTTTTACAGGTTTTGTTATTACTGCTCCTGCACCTATTAAACAAAATTCGCCCAACTCATTGCCACAAATAATAGTTGCAAATGAACTAATTGGAGCAAAAAGTTTCATTTATACTTTAGTTGAAGAAATAAATTGTTCTATTTTAGCAATATTGCTTGAATAGGTATTATCTTTAGCAAAATTAATTCTTTGCTTTTGAAGAAATTCGCTATTATAATAACTTAAATTATTGACTACTTTAAAAAACAAGTCAGGCATTTCTAAATTATCTGTTCTGCTTTTACACATAACAATAAAATCGTCACCAAAAGTATTATATGATGTTGTATTGTTTGACACAACCACTTTACCTGTACTTAGATATTCCATAAGTTTGTGATAGTTTGTGCCTTTACTTTGGTCTTTTAAAATATTATAACAATTAATGAATACATCTATTGTTTTATAAGCATCAGCTAAAAGATCAAATTCCACTACACCGTGTAGTATAACATTGTTATGCAGTTTTAATTGATTTATAAAATTAGTGTAATAACCAACATTATAAATAGGGCTTAAATTGCCAATTTTAGGATCAATATTGCCCCAAAAATGAAAAATACAATTTTGGTTATTTTTTATAATTTCTACAAAAATATCTGTATCAATATCTTGCCTGAATAAATTACCAGCATAACCAACATGTATTAAACCTAAATCATATTTTTTAACCGATGGCTCTGATATAAAATTTTCATTAATGCCGTGTTGTAGTAAAAATTGCGGTGATTTTATTTGTTTAAACTTTTCAAGAATTTCTTTTGTAATACTAAAAGTATAATCAGCATTTTGCCCTATGTTACCTACATTAAATGGAGGTTCATCTACAGGAAAAAAAATTTTAGTTGTAGTTTTATTGTACCAAGTAAATTTGAAGTGATTGTTTAAGTCAAAATCAATTACCACATCAATACCACCAATTGCATTTATAATTTTTGAGAAAACAATTTTAAGAACAAAATTAAATAGTTTAGGTGCTTTAAATTTTAACCACCAAAATAATTTAGCTTTAAATTTTACAATTGTTAGATTTTCATAACCACTCGATTCCAAGTTAATTATCTTATTACCTGTATTTTTCAAATTTCTATTTAAAAAATAAACATTTGCACCATGTTTGGCAAGTGTTATTGCATAATGGTGTTTAGATATTTTCATTTCACCCCATAATTCAGGTGAAATAATTAAAACATTTTTATTTTTAAAACTGGATTGCACTATTTAATTGCCGCTTTGTAGTAAATTCTATCAATTATTTCTACCGTTTTTAGTCCTTCAAATGCACTTGTAGAAATACTAGCATTATTTGTTAGAACATCAATTACGTTTTTATACACTTTATCATGGTTACTCATAGAGCCTTGATAATTGCCGTAATTATTAGCTATATTTCCTTGGGGTAAATTTTCTATTTTATAGCCATCAATATTTTGATACTCTAATTCATTCAGATACTGACCACCAATTTTCACTGTTCCTTTTTCTGCAAAAATAGTTAAAGAACCCTCCATATTTTTTTCAAAACTATTAACCGAATAATTAATAGTACCTAAAGCACCGTTTATAAACTTCACAATGATTACACCTGTATCTTCAAACTCAATAATTCCATTATGCTTATAATTAGCCATATAAGCTTCTACTTCTTTTATATCGCCAATCATCCAATACAATAAATCAATAAAATGACTAAATTGTGTATATAGTGTTCCCCCATCAAATGCTTTAGTACCTTTCCATGAGTTATAATAATAATCTTCATTCCTATTCCAAAAACAACTTAGTTGAATACTAAATATTTTACCCAATCTCCCTTCATCAATTATTTTTTTAACAGCTTCTACAGGTGGATTGAAACGATTTTGCTTAATAGCAAATAACCTCTTATTGGATTGTTCTGCTACCTTAATCATCTCGCCACAATCATGAACGTTTATTGCCATTGGTTTTTCGCACAAAACATGAAAACCAGCCTTTAAAGCATTGATGGAATGCTGAGCATGTAAGCCATTGGGAGTACAAATTGCAACCACACTAACTTCCCTTTCATGTTTCAACATTTCATTGATATCATAATATACTTTGGCCTTGTACAGATTTGCTAAAGTATCAGCTTTAGTTTTATCAATATCACAAACCGCAATTAATCTACCTAAATTACTAATATGTTCTGCATGACGTTGTGCTATTCTTCCACATCCAACTATTGCAAAGTTTATCATTATTTAAAAATTTTCTTTAGTGGCTTAATTGCAGGAATTTCATCAAATAAAGACAAACTCATGGCGTATTTGTTATGTGGTACAGCTGATTTTTTTAAATAATCTTTAAATTCTTCATCAGTGAAACCTAACTTTTTAATCACAAAT
>JAIBAV010000071.1 GCA_019695015.1 Chitinophagaceae bacterium | reverse complement strand
TATGCCTATCCCAAACTGGGGGCTTATCCTAAATCAGTTCTTAACAATATTTGAAAAAAGGGTTCAGCTTTTATAAAAAAGCTGAACCCCTAATTATTTTACTTACACACTTTATGGGATAGTGTCTCAATTTATTTAGTTTCATTCCATGTTTTGTAAACACTCTCTTCGTTGTTGCTATTAGAAGGCATTTCTCTTAAAGGTTCCACTGCTTTTAAATAAGCATGCAATTCTGTTGGTAATTGTTGATACAGTTTAGTTCCTTCAGTTTTCCAAGCTATCATTTCGTTACTTACTTCTTTTATTTTTTTTGCAGGATTGCCAACTATTAAACTTCTATCCTCAAATTTTTCATCGGCTTTTATAAAACTTAAAGCACCTACAATACATTCATTTCCTAAAACAACATTATCCATTATTACCGCATTCATACCTATTAAGCAGTTTTTACCAATAGTGGCTCCATGTATAATAGCTCCATGACCAATATGAGCAGCCTCTTTTAAAACAACTGTAATACCAGGAAACATGTGTATAGTACAGTTTTCTTGAATATTGCAACCATCTTCAATAATTATTTTACCCCAATCGCCTCGTATGGCTGCACCAGGTGCTACATAAACATTTTTACCAATAATTACATTGCCTGTAACTGCTGCTTGTGGGTGTACAAAAGAGCTTTGGTGCACAACGGGTATATAATTTTTGAACTGATAAATCATTGAATAAATTTTTAGAAGCTAAAAAATATATTTATTCTTTAGTCATTTTACCAAAAGGCTTTTTCATTAATAGCATAAAGTCTTCGTCTTTTTCATTGGGGTAAAAATTATCTAAACCATATTTTATTTTAGAATGGTGTAAATGAGAAAAAGTACCCAACAGCCTATCCCAAATACTTAATATTGCACCATAATTACTATCGGTAAAAGGTTGTTTGTAATGATGGTGTACTTTGTGCATATTTGGCGATACAATAAAATAACTTAATAATTTATCTAACCATAAAGGCAATGCAATATTGGCATGAGTAAATGCGGTAGAAATAACTAAAATGGTTTGAAAAATCATTACAGCATACATAGGTGCACCACTTACTACAATGCCTGCAAAAAAGAAAATGCCACGTATTACACTTTCTATAGGATGATGCCGTAAACCTGTAGTTACATCTACATTATTATCTGAATGATGTATTACATGAAAACGCCACAATAAAGGTATTTTATGTTCTACAATATGTACCAGCCAACCACCAAAAAAATCGAGAATTAAAAATGAAATTAATATAGTAAATAATACATTGGTTTTAATCCAATACACTAAACCAAAATTGTTGGCTAAACACCAATCGCTTATTTTAATAATTGCTAAAGCTAAAAAAGTATGTATTATTAAATGTATAACAGTAAATGCAAAATTTACGCCAGCATGCTTAAGCTTATTTTTCTTATACTGCATGGTAATTAAAGGTATATATCCTTCCATTATCCAAAAGAATAACAACCCCACTACTAAAAATGCCAACCTTTCTAAAGGGCGTTGCTCTAAGGTAGAAAAATAAGTAATTACATTTTCAAACATATAATGTGTATTATAGTTGTGTAAATTAAACTACTATGTTTATCATTTTATTTTTTACAAAAATTATTTTTTTAGGATTTTTTCCTTCTAACCATTTCTGTACAATTTCATTTGCAAGCACAACGGGTTCTACATCTTTTTGTTCTGCATTAATATCAAAATGCATTGTTGTTCTTAATTTTCCATTAATGCTTACAGGATATTCTTTACTACTTTCAATAGTGTAGTTGCTATTGTAAATAGGATAGGCAGCATCTAATACACTTCCTTCGTTGCCTAAAACATTCCATAGTTCTTCAGCAATATGTGGTGCATAAGGTGCTAATAGAATTAATACATTTTCTAAAATCTCTTTTTTAAAGCACTTTAAATCTGCCAATTCGTTTACACAAACCATAAAAGCACTAACAGCTGTATTGTAAGAAAAACGTTCTGTATCTTCATCTATTTTTTTAATGGTTTTATGCAACACTTTTAGTTCTTCAGAAGTAGCAGCATCCTTTGTAAAAATAGTATTTCCGTTAGTTTGAATACCGTTTGAGAAACTAGATTCGCTATAAAATAAACGCCATAATTTTTTTAAGAAGCGATGAACGCCTTCAATACCTTTAGTGTCCCATGGTTTGCTTTGTTCTACAGGGCCTAAAAACATTTCGTACATTCTAAAAGTATCGGCACCATATTGTACACATAAATCATCGGGGTTAACAGTATTGTATTTAGACTTTGACATTTTTTCTACTTCAACTCCACAGATATATTTTTCACCTTCTAAAATAAATTCAGCATTATTATTTTCACCATTACGCCATTGTTTAAATTGTTCAATATTTAATTCAAGCCCATCAACCATATTTACATCTACATGCATTTTATCCACCTTTTTTTCTTGATACAAATATTGGTCACCTTCGCTAATTAAGTTTTTAGAAACATAGGTATTGGTTCCATTTATTCTATATACAAACCTGCTGCTACCTTGTATCATTCCTTGATTTACTAACCTTTTAAATGGCTCATCAAAACCAATATAGCCTAAGTCGTACAATACTTTAGTCCACATACGGCTATATAATAAATGCCCAACAGCATGCTCTGTACCACCAATATATAAGTCAACGCTATTCCAATAATCACTTGCAGTTCTACTTACAAATTCTTGGTTGTTCTCAGGGTCCATATAGCGTAAAAAGTACCAAGATGAACCAGCATAACCAGGCATTGTTGAGGATTCTCTTTTACCCTCGGGTGTATTTATCCAATTTTGAATATTTGCTAGTGGTCCTTCACCTTCAGGGCCTGGGCTATACTTTTCTACATGAGGTAGCTCTAATGGTAGTTGGCTGGCACTTAATGCTGTGGGTGTTCCTTCTTTCCAAATAATAGGAAAAGGTTCGCCCCAGTAGCGTTGCCTACTAAAGCCAGCATCTCTCATTTTATAATTTACCTTTCGTTTACCAATGCCCAATTCTTCTAGTTTATTAATAGCAATGGTAATAGCATCTTTCATTACTAAGCCATTTAAAAAATTACTGTTTTCTAAAGTGGCCTCTTTAGTAGGGTTAGCCTCTAATCCATTAAAATGGTTTCCAATAATATTAGTAATAGGAATATTAAAGTGTTTTGCAAACTTAAAATCTCGTTCATCGCCACAAGGTACAGCCATAATTGCACCAGTGCCATAACCTATCAACACATATTCACTTATCCAAATAGGAATTTTTTTACCATCAAAAGGATTTATAGCATAAGAACCAGTAAAAACCCCTGATATATTTTTCTCTGCTTGGCGTTCTCTATCACTTCTACTTTTTACATAAGCTATATATTTTTCAACATATAGTTTTTGTTCTTCAGAAATAATAGTTTCAACCATTTCATGCTCTGGGGCTATAACCATAAAGTCAACACCAAAAATAGTATCAGGTCGTGTAGTGTAAACCTTTATAACATCGCTAAATTCTTTATTGTTATTAGTATCATCTTTAAAGGGTTTACTAATTTTAAAATTAATTTCTGCTCCTTCACTTTTACCAATCCAGTTACGTTGCATTTCTTTCATGCTATCACTAAAGTCAACAGTTTCTAAACCTTGTAAAAGTCTATCTGCATAGGCTGTAATTCTTAAGTACCACTGCCTCATTTTCTTTTTTATAACAGGGTGCCCTCCTCTTTCACTTACACCATTCACAACTTCGTCATTGGCTAAAACAGTTCCTAAAGCTTCGCACCAGTTTACCTCTCCATAAGAAGAAAATGCTAATCTTCTTTTCATTAACCACACTTCTTTTTCTGCATCTGTAAAAGCATTCCATTGATTAGAAGAAAAATGTTTGGTGCCTTTAGTGGCATACTTTTCAATCAAATCGGTAATTGGCCTTGCTTTTTGCTGAGTGTTGCAGAAATAGCTGTTATAAAGTTTTAGAAATATTTCCTGTGTCCATTTGTAATAAGCTGGGCTACTGGTTTGCACTTCTCTGTCCCAATCGTAACAAAAGCCTATTTTATTTAATTGCTTTTTAAAAGTGGCAATATTTTTTTTAGTGGTTTCGGCAGGGTGCATACCTGTTTCAATTGCATACTGTTCTGCAGGTAAGCCAAAGCTATCAAAACCCATAGGGTGTAAAACATTAAAGCCTTTTAAGCGTTTGTATCTGGAGTAAATATCGCTGGCAATATAACCTAATGGGTGCCCAACATGTAAACCTGCCCCACTTGGGTAAGGAAACATATCTAACACATAAAATTTGGGTTTACTACTGTTGTTATAAACCTTATAAGTCTTATTTTCTATCCAATAATTTTGCCATTTTTCTTCAATTTCTCTAAACTTATAATCCATAATTCCCTTTAAATATTTGTTTAAAAATGTAAAAAAAAATTAGTGTAACAAATTTTTAACCTTAAAAACCTAAATCATTTATAATCTTTATGCACACTTGTTCGTTAAGCAAAGGCAAATGTAAGTGTTTACCTACATTTGTAGCAGTTGTACACTTTAAATTAAATACATGTCAGCAATAGGAAAATCTTCTTTAAAACGTAGTCGCCCAAGTTATATATATAGTATTGTTGGGGTAGCATTGGTGTTGTTAATGATGGGCATTATTGGATGGATGTTTTTGAATAGTAAAGCAATGACGAAGGTTTTTAAAGAAGATGTAAAAATAAGTGTGTATCTAAGAACAATGAATAAAGATACCATAAGCCAAATTCAACAGTTTATAAGTAATCAACCCTATGCTAAAGATGTTCATTATATTGATAAAGAACAAGCTAAAAAAATATGGAATGCAGAAAATAATGAAGACTGGGCTCAATTTTTAGATGTAAACCCACTTCCAGAAAGTATAGATTTTTTTGCTAAGGCAGATTATGTAAATAAAGATAGTTTAGAGGTAATTCAAAAAAGCATTAATACAGCCTATCAATATCAAATTACAGAAGTTAACTATCCGCCAGTATTAGTAAATAATTTAGATGCCAAAGCAAGGCAAATTGGTTTAATATTATTGGTTGTGGCAATTATATTAGCTGTTGTAGTAATTATTAGTATTGATAATACAATAAAACTTGCCATGTTTAGCAATAGATTTTTAATTAAAACCATGCAAATGGTAGGTGCCACCAGAAGTTTTATTGCCAGGCCAATGAATATTAGAGCAGTAGTTAATGGATTAATTAGTGGTGCAATAGCAGTAGTTTTATTGCTAACAATTATTCTTTGGGCAGAATCTTACTTTCCTGAATTGAAAAAAATTAGAGACTTACAGCTTACCTTAACTCTTTTTGGTGGAATGATTTTATTAGGTATTGCAATTAGTGTTTATAGCACCCATCGTAGTATTTTAAAATACTTAAAAATGAAGCTAGACGATTTATATTAATTCAATCTTGCTAATATTATCAATATTTTTCCACTTTATGTACCATATTGTTTTGTAACAAAAATTAAATTGGTTGCATAAACAACTTTCTTTACATTTGGATTTTAAAATTGTATTTTATGCAAGAAGCATATATAGTTGCAGGCTATAGAACTGCTGTTACAAAAAGTAAGAAAGGAGGTTTTCGTTTTTACCGACCTGATGATTTAGCTGTAGAAGTTATAAAAGCTTTAAAAGCTACTATACCTCAGTTAGAGTCAAATAGAATAGATGATGTAATTGTAGGAAATGCAGTACCCGAAGCAGAACAAGGGCTACAGTTTGGAAGAATAATAGCAGCAAAAGCTTTAGGTATTGAAGTGCCAGGTATTACAATTAATAGATATTGTGCAAGTGGATTAGAAAGTATTGCAATGGCTACTGCAAAAATTAGAACAGGTATGGCAGAGTGTATTATAGCTGGTGGCACAGAAAGTATGAGCCTTGTACCAACAGCAGGCTGGAAAACAGTACCCTCTTATGCTATTGCAAAAGATGAACCTGATTATTATTTAAGCATGGGTTTAACTGCCGAAGCAGTTGCAAAAGAATATAATGTTAATAGAGAACAACAAGATGAGTTTGCTTACCATTCTCACAGAAAAGCTGCTATAGCAATAAATGAAGGCTATTTTAAATCGGGTATTTTACCAATAAATGTGGAGGAAGTTTATTTGAACGAGAAAGGTAAAAAGGCTTCGAGAAATTATGTTGTTGATACCGATGAAGGCTTAAGAGCAGATACCACTATAGAAGGTTTGGCAAAACTAAAACCTGCTTTCTCTCAAGGGGGCACTGTTACTGCAGGCAACAGTTCTCAAACTAGTGATGGTGCTGCTTTTGTAATTGTTATGAGTGAGAAAATGGTGAAAGAGCTAAATGTACAACCTATTGGCAGGTTAGTAAATTGTGCAAGTGCAGGTGTACACCCTCGTATTATGGGTGTGGGGCCAATTGCTGCAATACCAAAGGTTTTAAAACAAGCCAATATGCAATTGAATAATATTGATTTAATAGAATTAAACGAAGCATTTGCGTCGCAAAGCATTGCTGTTATTAATAATTTGGGCTTAAATAATGATATTGTAAATATTAATGGAGGTGCTATTGCATTAGGGCATCCACTAGGTTGCACAGGAGCAAAACTCACTATTCAAATTTTAAATGACATGAAGCGACTAAACAAAAAATTTGGCTTAGTTACTGCTTGTGTTGGAGGAGGGCAAGGGATTGCCGGAATTATTGAAAATTTTTAAAAGGTTATATTTCGCTAAGTTTAAATATTTCATTCACTTTTATTCCTCTTTCTGTTTGTTGTAAGGTACAGCATTCGTTGTGTACATCATGCTCAAACATTAAAATATATTCGTTTGTAACAGCCTCTTGTAAAAACGATTTTTTTTCTTTTAAGGTTGTTAACGGAAACATATCGTATGCCATTACATAGGGTAGTGGAATATGAGCTGCACTAGGTAGCAAATCTGCCATGTAAACAATAGTTTTGTTTTTGTATTTTATTTGTGGCAACATCATCATATCGGTATGGCCATTTACAAATCTTAAATCAATAAATTCATTAAAACTACTCATTCCTAATTTTCCTGTTTGCTCTAGAGAAGTATTGGGCAAATTAATAAATTGTAGTTGCCCATTTTCTTGAATTGGTAAAATATTTTCTTTTAAAAAAGAAGCTTTTTCTCTATCGTTTGGCTGTGTAGCCCATTGCCAGTGGTTTTGATTACTCCAATAAGTTGCATTTTTAAAAGCAGGTATGAGTTTGTTATCTATTCTATCTACACTACCTCCACAATGGTCAAAATGTAAATGAGTTAAAATTACATCGGTAATATCATTTTTATGAAAGCCATATTTTGCTAAAGATTTTTCTAAAGTATTTTCTCCATGTAAAAAATAATACGAAAAAAATTTGGCATCTTGTTTATTTCCAATTCCATTATCTACTAAAATTAATCTATTGCCATCTTGAATTAATAAACAACGCATAGCCCAGCTACACATATTGTTTTCATCTGCAGGGTTTAATTTATTCCAAATACTTTTTGGCACAACCCCAAACATGGCACCTCCATCTAATTTAAAATTTTCTGTTTCTATATTATAAAGTTGCATATTGCTGTTTTTTTTGAAATTGAATTGTAAACAATAATATTATTAATCCTATTATAAACAAAATAGCCAATAATAAAACAGAGTTTCTTTGAGAACCACCTGCCAATTCTGTAACAAAGCCATAACCAAACATACCTAAAACAATGGCAATTTTTTCAGTTACATCAAAAAAGCTAAAAAATGAAGTTGTTTCTTTTAATTGTGGCATTAGTTTAGCATAGGTAGATCTACTTAAACTTTGTATTCCACCCATAATAAATCCAACACCTACTGCCAAAACATAAAACAAATTAATATTGCCTTTGGGTAAATAATAACCAGCAATGCAAATACAAATCCAAAATATTACAGCCAAAACAAGCGTTTGTAAATTACCAATTATTGCAGATAACTTGGATAAAAGAATTGCTCCAGGTATGGCCACTAACTGAATAATTAATATGGCAATAATTAAATTATTTATAGGTATGGCTAATTCGCTTTTGCCATATAAAGTAGCAGCAAGCATAACAGTTTGTACCCCCATATTATAAAAAAAGAATGCAAATAAAAACCTCTTAAGCAAAGGCATTTCTTTTAAAATTTTCCATACTTTTTTTAATTCAATAAACCCATTGATGAAAATATTTTTTTCTGGCCTATTTTCAGAGGCGATGCCTTTGGGTAAAACATTTAATGTTTTTTGTGCAAAGCCAAACCACCAAATGCCTACTAATAAAAAAGAAATTTGTAATGCTCTGCTATCATTAGATATACCAAACCATTCTTTTTTAAATAATAAAACAAAACAAATTATTTGTAATAATACACTTCCTATATAGCCTAAAGAAAAGCCTTTTGCACTAACCCAGTCTCTGTCTTTTTCTTCTGCAATCTCTGGTAAATATGAATTGTAAAATACTAAACTAGCCCAATAACCAACACATGCTGTAATCATTAATAGAATACCTAAGCCAACATTGGTTTTATCAAAAAAGTATAAACCGCTACAAGCTATACTGCCAATAGTACAAAAAAAACGAAGAAAAGATTTTTTATTGCCTTTATAATCAGCAATAGAAGATAAAATAGGCGAAATAAATGCTACAATTAAAAATGCAAATCCTAATGCATAATTATATAAAGAAGTATTTACAAATGTTCTACCTAAAAATCGTACTTCATTATTATTGCTTTTTGTTACAGCCTCAAAATATGCTGGAAACATAGTGGAAGTAATCACTAAATTATATGCACTATTTGCCCAATCGTACATTGCCCATGCATTAATAATTTTTTTAGGTGAATTTGTCATGTAGGCTTTTTTTGAAATTTAAAGATAAGTAAACAAAAAAAAGCATTGTATTTTTTTACAATGCCTAATAATTTTATTTAAAATAAAATGGTTATTTACTTGTAGTGGTATCTGTTGCTACTGGCTCAATAGCATCTTCTTCTATCATTGTATTTTTACCTTCGTCTTTATAAGTTTTGTAAGGTTTAAAAGTATCGTTGGTAAGTATAAGGTTTACTTTATTTTCTGGAAAAACACTCATTGCAATTAATAAACGTAATAGTTTAAAACTCTCCTCTAAGGTAGAATCTTCTTTTAATTTTGTTTCATCAACCACCATACTTACGTTTTATTCTCCTTTATCTTTATTTATTAAAAAAGCTCTTTTTTTGGTAAGGTCTTTC